>CALECM010000020.1 GCA_937949745.1 uncultured Bacteroidales bacterium
TAATTGGCAAAAATACATTTTTTTGCTTAATATTCCCATTATACCGGGATGGCTTACGGATAGTAATAACAGAGATGATTAAGCTGTCCCGGATTTAAACAGCCCTGTAATTAATTTGTTGACTTCGTCATTGAAGAAGCTTTACTTAAAACATTCTTTTTTCATCAGGAAATCAGGCTGATTTTTCTCATGATTCGCTAAAAAATGTTATTTTTGCAGTTTATTTAATTTACATAAATCTATGGCAACAAAATATGTCTTCGTTTTAGGCGGAGTTGTTTCCGGTTTAGGAAAAGGCATCACGGCAGCATCTTTAGGTCGTTTATTAAAATCCAGGGGAGTAAAGGTGACCATGCAAAAGCTGGACCCCTACCTGAATATGGATCCCGGGACCATGAATCCATACCAGCACGGTGAGGTTTTCGTTACGGAAGACGGCGGGGAGACAGATCTGGATATCGGTCACTATGAGCGTTTTATTGATGAGAATCTAAACAAGCATTGTAATGTTACGGCCGGAAAGATCTATTACCAGGTAATCGATAACGAAAGAAACGGCTTATATATGGGAGCTACCGTGCAAATGATACCGCATGTTACCAATCTCATCAAAGAAAAGATCAGGCTGAACGCACAAACGAATAATGCGGATGTGGCTATTGTAGAGGTCGGCGGTACCGTCGGGGATTATGAAAGTTTACCTTTTCTGGAAGCCATCAGGCAATTTGCCGCCGAAGAAGGGGCAAATAACTGCATGTATATCCATGTGGCGCTTATTCCTTCTATCACACCGAGTAATGAACTGAAGACCAAACCCGCGCAGCATAGCGTAAAAGAATTATTGAGTATCGGTATTCAGCCGGACATACTGGTATGTCGCTGCCAGCATCCTTTCGGGAAAGAAATTAAGGAGAAGTTATCGCTCTTCTGCAACGTGAAACTGGATAATATTATTGAAAACATAGATATGCCTTCGCTGTATGAAATTCCGCTTGCCCTCGAAGAAGAAGGTTTAGCGGAACAGGTGATTAAAAGGCTTATGATACAATGCAAAGAAAAAGATCTTTCGGATTGGGAAGAAATGGTTCAGGAGAGCAAAAAGAAAACTTCCCGGACCAATATCGCGCTGGTCGGAAAATATACGGAATTGCAGGATGCTTACCTGAGTGTGGTGGAAGCATTGAAACACGCCGCCATCGCCCGTAATACCGACCTGAAAATTACCTGGCTGGATTCGGAAGAAATTACGGAAAAGAATGCCGGAACGGTTTTGAAAAATATGGACGGCATGATCATCCCCGGCGGCTTCGGAGGACGGGGTGTCGAAGGAAAAATCAATGCGGCGCGTTACGCACGGGAAAACAAAATCCCGTTCCTGGGATTATGTCTGGGTATGCAGATCGCGATTATTGAATTTGCCAGGAACGTGGCAGACCTGAAAAAGGCCAATAGTACGGAGATAGATGCGAATACTCCGCATCCTGTTATAGATTTCCTTCCGGGACAAAATGAGTTTAGTATGCTCGGGGGCACCCTCAGATTGGGAAAATACCCCTGTAAGATAAAAACCGGTACCAAAGCCTGGGATGCTTATCAGGTTAAAGAGATCGACGAACGTCACCGTCACCGTTATGAGGTGAACAATGATTACCGGGATCTGCTGGAAAGCAAAGGACTGGTTATTTGCGGTACATCTCCCAACGGTCATATTGTAGAGATGATAGAAGTGGAGGATCATCCCTGGTATGTGGCATGCCAGTTCCATCCGGAATTTAAATCAAGACCCAACAGACCGCATCCGTTGTTCAAAGGATTTATAGAAGCTGCTGTCCGGCATCAGGGAAAAGAAACCTTATAAGCAGCAACCCACTACATAATATGAAGAAGATCATTTTGCAGAAAGGGAAGGAGAAGTCCCTGCAACGGTTTCACCCCTGGGTATTTTCAGGAGCCGTTCAAAAGCAGGAAGGAGATCCCGGAGATGGTGAGATAGTGGAAGTATTGGATGCAAATCATCAATATCTGGCTACCGGCCATTATTACAACAGTTCCATCGCAGTCCGTATCTTTAGTTTTGAACGGATCGTTCCTACCGGGGAATTTTGGAAAGGAAGAATTTCCGACGCTTTGTATTTCCGGCAAATCATGGGACTATTCCAAAACGAGCGTACCAATATGTTCCGGCTGGTGAACGGGGAAGGTGATATGTTGCCCGGACTGATCATCGATTGGTTTGACGGAAATCTGGTTCTGCAATTCCATTCATACGGGATGTATCTGTTGAAAGATACTTTTACAGGGATATTGAAGGAATTATTAGGCGGAAAAATAAAGTCCATATATAATAAAAGTGCCCTGACCATGCCTGAAATGAAAGGCTGCCATTTTGGAGATGAACTTCTTTACGGGAAGATAGATGAAGTAATGGTAAAGGAAAACGGTCATGAATTTTATATTGATATTTTACAGGGACAGAAGACGGGCTTTTTTATTGATCAACGTGAAAGCAGGAAATTAGTGGGCGATTATGCCAAAGGAAAAAATGTGTTGAATCTTTTCTGTTATACCGGAGGTTTTTCCGTGTATGCCGCCGCCGGCGGGGCGAAAGAGGTGCATTCCGTGGACATCTCGAAAAAAGCTATAGAATATACGGAGAGAAATATGGCCCTGCTGGAAGGATCGCACTCATACGATTCATTCGTCGGTAATGTTTTTGATTTTCTGGATACGATGCCGGCAAATCTTTATGACCTGATCATCCTGGATCCGCCTGCTTTCGCCAAACACCACAAAGTCAAAGAACAAGGTATCAAAGGATACCGTAATATTAACCGGAAAGCGCTTGAGAAAATTAAAAAGGGCGGGTTATTATTTACTTTTTCCTGCTCTCAGGCCATTTCCCGTGATGATTTCCAGACCCTGCTGTTTTCGGCTGCGGTGATGGAAAAAAGAGATGTGCGTGTAGTAAAGTCCCTGCAACAATCCGTAGATCATCCCGTTAATATATATCATCCTGAGGGATCATATCTTAAAGGATTTATGCTCTACGTGAACTAATGGATGTTTCCCACGTTTGTAAAGATAGCAATAAGGTAATACCGTAATGGAATGATATTATGAAATTTGTAAATCCTCTCTTTTTATTTGGATTATTCGCCATCTTAATACCCATAATAATTCATCTTTTCAATTTCAGAAGATATAAAACCACTTATTTCTCCAATGTAAAGTTACTCCGGAATATCTTACTGAAGACCAAGAGGGAATCACAGCTCCAGCATCTGATCGTTTTATTTTTACGTATCCTGGGTATCGCCGCTTTGGTATTTGCTTTTGCACAGCCTTACATTCCGCTTAACCGCGAACAGGCAGGCGGTGGTAAGCTGGTGACTGTATTTGTGGATAATTCTTATTCCATGGAAGCAGGTTCCAGAGACGGGAATTTACTTCAGGATGCGGTCACGGCCGCCAAAAATATTGTCAACGCATTCGATTACGCCGACGAATTTATTTTGACCACACAGGATTTTTCCGCAAAAGAATCGAGAGTCCTCAATAAAGACGAGATACTCCATCTGCTGGATGAGGTGGCGATTTCCGTCCATAGCCGGCCGTTAAAAGAGATCACGGCATTCCAACAGAATATTGCCTCGTATTCCAATAACGATCAGCGATACGCCTATTATATTTCCGATTTCCAGAAACAGCAGTTCGATCTTTCCGCACTTTCCGCGATACCGGGCCAAAATTCTTTTGTATTACAGGTGCCGGCCGCCCAGATCAATAATATCGCGATCGACAGTTGCTGGTTCTCCAGTCCGGTTTTTACCATAGGGCAACAAGTTTCGCTTACTGTGCGTGTCCATAATTACGGCACCAACGATATCGAGAAATTACCCGTAAGGTTATTCGTAAATGACCAGCAGCGTTCTCTGGCTGCTATTGATCTGAAAGCCAATAGTTATGCTGATTACCAGATGCATTATAATATTACTTCTCCCGGTATTCAGAGGGGCGTATTGCAAATTGATGACACACCCATTACTTTCGATGATCAGCTTTACCTGATCTATGAAGTTACGGAATCAACCCCGGTAATTGCCATAGAACAGAAAAATGAACGGAATAAATATTTGAATGCCCTGTACGGAAAAGATTCTGTTTTTGTTTTCACTGCCATGAATGAAGATCAGGTTAATTATTCGCAATTTGATAACGCGCACCTTATCGTATTGAATGAGTTAAAAGGCCTTTCTTCCGGATTGGCCGATGAATTGACGAAATTTGTCGAGCGGGGAGGCGCTTTGCTGATCTTTCCGCATGAAGAGTTGCAACAACCGGAATGGCAAAGTTTCCTTTCCGGACTGGGAGTCGGTTATTACCAGAACATGGTGACCCAGTCGCTCAAAGCCGGGAAAATCAATACGGAGAGTATTTACTATAAAGGAAGTTTGGACCGCTCTGATATGTCTTTGGATATGCCCACGGTGTTAAAACATTTTGAAATTTCCCGTTCTTCTTCCGTTCCTGTCGAAAATATTATCTCTTTGGAGAATGGAGATCCTTTGCTCAATGTTTATAATACCGGAAGAGGAAAAGTATACATATCTTCCGTGGCCCTGAATGATGACTTCGGACAGGCCCACAAGCACGCACTTTTCTTTGTGCCCTTACATAACATAGGGATTATGAGCCAGATCCGGAACAAATTATATAATATTATCGGGAAAGATGATATCTATACGGTTAACCGTACCGGAAGCCACTCGGAAGATCTTTTCGTGGTCAGATCCGAGGAGCAGGATTTTGAATTTATCCCGGGACAGCGTAATGCAGGAAACGAGACCATTCTTTATTTACATTCACAGATACAGGATCCCGGTTTTTATGATATCAGGAAAGGAGAAGTCCCGGTTTCAACGATGGCTTTCAATTATGACAGGAAAGAATCCGACCTGACCTATTATTCTGAAAAAGAATTGGAAGAAATAGGCGGGACCGGTGAATATCCTTTCCAGGTGATCGATGCCGGAACCAAAAACCTTACCGATCAGATATCTTCTTCCATGAATGGGAGACCGCTATGGCGGTATTTCATCTTACTTGCCCTTCTTTGCTTTTTAGCGGAAGTCCTTCTCCTCCGTTTCTGGGGAAAAGCGAAAATGAGAAACGAGTAATGGAGGCAAATAATAAGGATAAGAAAATTAAACGGATACTTTTTGTTTTAATACCGGTCGCCTTATTGGCGGCGGCAGGATTGACTTTTATTTTTACCCGTCCTGATTTTATCGAAACGGTCAAGAAAGAGACGGCTAAAATCCGTAAATCGGAATACATTCCTAATCAGAAACTGGATATGGAAACGCGTCTTGTATTCCGCCAACGTGATTCGCTCTACGGCATTTTCAGGGATAATTTCCGGTTTCATTATCAAACATTAGCGCTGGCTCATTTTCCCGACAGCAGCGGATTGATCGTCATCTCGGAACCACCGCCGTATTTCGACATGGAAATGATTGACACGATATTCAATAAATTTAATTATCAGGTTGAAACCCGAAACCATAAGATCGGATACGACGGAAAAGTAACGGATATCCTTATTTCAATGGTCAATGCTTCAGGTGAAAATCTCCGGAACCTTATCGCCCGGCTTTCATCGGAATTATACCTGTCCGATTATAAACCCTATGCCCTGAATCTTTATGATGACCAAAAACGGGTTTATTTTTCCGGATCCGGTCTGGATTACCAGATATCCCTGTCTGAATTTCATCATTGGTTTATTGAAGAGCAGGAACCATTCATGATAATGGACGATACTTCCGGAATCGAAACAATTGCTTCAATCTTCCGGGAAAAGAAGAACGGGATTTATTTTAGTCGGCAGCCGGGATTTGTAGCATGGGCTATTCCCAGGGGAAGTGACCTTTCGGATCATACGGGAATGATAAGGCAATTTACACTGGATGCCGACCTGATACTCGGGGCGCTGGCCGATTCGTCTACATTGGTTATTATTGGAAGGGAAAGGGAACTTCCTCTGCACGAGTTACCGCCGCTGAATGTGGAAACCGTCCTGCTTTTGGCTTCCATTACGGAAAAGGAGTTGTCCCAAAGTCTGGATATCAATGACTTGTTAGCCGGTAAAATGGGTAACGGACGCGACTGGTGTCCCACTTACCTGAGTAAGGAACTGGAAAATACCGAATTCGGACACTTGTTGACCATTACCGATATATTACTCAAAGACTGGTCGGAGAGAGGGACCATTAAGGAAGCCTATTACCGTTATCCCAAACCTTCCCGTTATCCTTTCGACCAGCCGCTTTTCAAGAAACTGGGATTAAACGAACTGGTCTATAACTGGAATACGGCTAATGCCATGTATGCCATCGATACGGAAGAAATTACGATCTATACGCTTAACCGTACGGGTTCGCTTCCGGTCTCTTATTTTAATTCACAGGAAAGGAGCGTCTCGGTGGGAAATCGATATGAGAACCACGCATACCATTATTTTGCCACGATCGGTAATACCGATTTGGCAAGAGTGGTTCAATACACCGCACTTTACCAGCTTTTTATTGACAACGGGATTACGTATTCTGGAGATATTCCATCTTCTTTTCCCCATAATAAACCCTATCTTTTACTTGAGCCGGCGAAAAAATTACTGACAATCTTCAAAGAATATCCGGAAAACAATATCCAAATCTTAGCGGATACCCTTTCCAAAATCAAATTCAATGATTATCAACGGGAGAAGGTGGAGGAGCAGATGGCGGATTATGAGCGGCAGCATAATTTTCTTTATACCACAGAACAAAGAGAATCCATTCACGGGAATGTCATGCGTGACAGTCGCCGGCAAATTGCCGGTGAACTATCTGCGGTCAAGAGAATGTTAAATGGATTGTCGGATGAAAATTTTGAAAAACTGGCCCGTTATCTTTCTTATCCGCGCGGTATGAAAATCAGGGATCGTGAAAGTTATAATATTTACCTTAAAGCCAGGCAGGTGAACCAGTTGGTGTGGACATTGGGTAAGCAGCATTTATCATTGGCGGGTCTCGAGTTAAATGATGTCAAGAATGAATATGTACGTAAACTCGCCGGTTCTTCGGCTCCCTATCTCAAAACCCCATCGGTCATTATCACTTTTAATGATTTTTTGACTACGGGCGGACATAACTTATCATCTAAGATCAGCCGGGTGAATTCCATGAATCATTATAAAAAGAGTTCTTCCACGCCTGCGCAGCCTTCGACAGAAAATAAACCGGCAACTCCTTCGTCCGGCAATCGACCTGTTTCCACCGGAAAACAAACAAATTCAAAGAAAATATCCGGTTCATCCCCGACGGTTTCTTCCGCTAAAGCTGTGGCAAAAGCACCGGTACGAAGCAGAAATGAAGTGATTCCCGCTGTATCCAGAGACAGGAGGGGTTTTAGGGTGGATAATTAGATTATTCCGGATCATATTTTAAGTATATACACGGGATTGATAATTAAAATTCCCAACTTTTTAAGTATTACGAACTTTGTTACCTGTCGGAATAATGTCCTTTGGCTGCTATGATAATAACGGTTATTATTGTGTCATCGATTTTGTAGACAAGACGGTTTTTCTCATCAATTCTTCTTGACCAAAGCCCCGCAAATCATGTTTTAGTTTTTCCGGCTTTCCGGTTCCTGTTTCCGGGTGCCGTGTGAGTTCTTCAAGTAATAAGTAGATCTTTTCCAGTTTTTTTCTGTCCCCGGCTTTGGCATGAGATTCCAAATCTTTCTTAGCCTGTCCGGACAGTAACAGTTCATAAATCATCCTTTCATAGGTTTAAAATTCGTTTTACATCATCCAATGTCACTTTTTTTGTATTCCCGTCTTCAATTTCCCTGAGGGCTTTTTTTAATTTGGAAATCACATTAGGGTCGGAGAAATAAATATCAGTTTCTTCTTCCTCATTAATAGGAGTAAGTAAAACGGATTTACGCTTATTTCCACGATGTATGATGATCCTTTCAAATTCAGCAAGGTCAAAATACTTTTTTTGGTTTCCCCGGAATTCACGGGTACTTATAATTTTCATTTTCATAGTTTTCTGTTTTATAATTTCTTTCGTCCGGATTTCTACTCTGAGAAAATCTCTATTCCCCTTAACGAGTGTGTACACATATATGTTCGCAAACGTGAACACAAATATACGTTTTTTTATAATACAAAAAGTGATTTTTGAAAAAATAAATCCTATTATGGAAAATATAAAATACAGCGGAAAGTCAAGATATCTAGGGATATCAACGAAAAAAGAGAGTGTAAACTCTCTTTTTTTTGTGGGAGTTGACGGAACTGAACCAGTTCAACAAACGCTGTATTATCAGTGTTTTAAGCAGTACTTTTTATCGTTATCCACGATCTGTCCACGAGAAAATCGGGTACAAAAAGAAGAGTTCAAAATCGTTCTAACGATGGGGTAAAGATAATAATTTTCTGATAAAAAATTGGCTTTTGCTCCTGTTTTTTTATTTATTCAGAGATAATCATTGAGAGCCTAAGTCTATAGTTCGATTTTTTTTCTTATACTTATCATTCAATTTTATCTCATTATATAGAGAGGTTCCAAGATGTATGGTTGTGGTTTCATCAAACACCTCAATATGAGCTTTTACTCCAGCATGTTTTTTTGCACTATCAACAGTCCATAATTCGTTTGTTCCTTTTCTCCTATGAACAACTCGTCCATTATTTCTCGGATAAGTAGTCTTTTCGAAAATAGTTTCGTCTCGCAAAACGGTTTGAATATCTAGAGGTGGAAGATTGGAGTTCTCATCATATGCCTCGTCAGGATTTATATACTTATTATCTATGAGCCATGTTTCTATTGAATCTGGAGAAATTACACAATCAAGGTCAACTTCATCATTTCTATTTTTGAGAATTTGGATTTTGGGAGTATCCCCAAATTGAGAATCCTTAAAATTTAAAAGAAACCCCAACAAACTACTATCTTGAATTCTTCTTTCTGCTAACTCGGCAACAGAAGTTCCTGTATAATTCTCTTTGAGATATTCATAAGTAGAATGATCTTCATGGGTTTTCTGTTTTTCCCAACTCTTGGGATTTAACTGTTGCATATTCTGAACAAAAACAGAATTTAGAGAAGGATTTTCTTTCAATAGTGTTTCAAGATATGTATCTTTTATCCCTGTATAGTAGAAAAAATAGTTACTTTTAAAAACATCTTTACTATTTTTAATTTCACTGATTCGCTTTACAGAAGAAAGAAATAATTTTAGTGCATCAAAAAAAAGAGTTTTATCACAAAATTGAGCACTTAAAGATGTTTCGTTTATAAATATTTGCATCTTATATACCTAATAAGTAATTTAAATCTCTAGTTGCTTGATCGAAAAAATTGGGAGGCCAATTATTAATTCCACCTTCATCATCAATTTTTATCCTTTCATATAAATCAGATTTATTTTCTTTGTGATCAAAATATAAAACATTGACATCATCTTTTGTAACAAATCCATCTTTCACAGCTATACGTATTCCGTTTAGTATATGCTCACTATGGGATTCGACAATAACTTGAACTCCTGTAGATGCAATTATTGATAAAAATTTTGAAATTATTGATTGAGCACAAGGATGTAAGTGAGCTTCAGGATTTTCTACAATCAATATTTCATCTGGTTTTGCAATCAATCCAGCTATAATAATTGGCAAGGAATAGCTAAATCCATAGCCAACATTTGTTGGTTTAAAATATCCTCCTTTTCCATCAGAGTTAATTCTTAACTTCAGCAAATCTTCACCTTTTATGGGTTCTACTCGAACTCTTGCTCCTTGAAATATTTTATCAATCCAATAATTAACATTATCTTCTACTGTTCTACTTAGGTCGTTTATATCTTCAGAGAACATTTGTGAATAAGCTTCTAAGATGTCTTCATTTATTAAATCATCTCCTTTTTGATATAAAACATTCACAGCGTTTTCACCCAAAGCCCCTACGCTAACAAAATGATTTAGAGATTGGTTTTGATAATAGTTTCTCGGCCCGATTCTATCAGCAGATACATAATGTATATTTGTCAAGTTAATCTTGTTGGTGATAGAAGAAAGTTCCTTTATGTTTGAAATAGGATTATTTAAAAATAAATCAAATAATATATTTTTTGATTCTGGGTATTTGTCATCAATGTACAAACCGTCTTTTCTGTTGAATTCATATTGAATCGATGAAGATTTTAAATTAATTTTATCAATAAACAATTCGGACGCATCGGCTTTATTATTATGCATGAAATAATCTATTGAAAAATCCTCAAAATCAAATCCAAAGCGAACTTGTTCTGAATACAAGTTTTCTTTATTTTTTATGTCATCAAAACTACCCAAACTAACATTATCCCCATTGAGAAATATTTTATTTGTTGCTCTATTTATTTGAGCTGATTGACTCAACAAAAGAAAGACTTGAAGTGCTGTTGATTTCCCTCTTCCATTAACGCCAGTAAAAAGATTCATGCTATTTAAAGGAATATTTATATCCTTTTTGTATAGCTTAAAATTGTCTATATAAATTGTTTTTATCATGATATTATTGGGGTTAATATTTCAAATGTTTTTGAAAACCTAGTTTTTACGCTTTTCTCATTGTTCGTAGATGTCCGAACTGAATTTCTGAAATCAGCGTCATTTAACAAGATATTATGATACTGGCTAGTGATATAATCTTTATTTTCAGTTAATTCAGAATTACTTTTTTTATCAAAAAATACTGTTATAGCATCGAAAAGAGCAACGTTTACTAAACCTCTACTATTCTCAGTTGGCAACCTAAAGTTTCTGTCCCCAAAAAAGTCCAAAGTTAAATTCATTACTCGAACAAATCTTTTTTCTAAATCATTAATCTCTTCATCTTTCATCCTGTTTATTTTTTTCATTGCGCCGCCTAAAAACGTATCAAGATCTCCTTTATATTCATTAGTTCCAAGATCATCAGAAAATGCAAAAAATCTTAATATAGCTTCTCTATCCTTCATCCTTCTAGAAGAAATACCATTGTCTACTGCATTTTTAAAGACCTCATAATTTGCTAATTTTGCCAGTAACCTTGTAGATTTCCCTATATATATGCAATTTCTTATTTCTTGTCTGGTTAATGGAGTTCCATTGGAATTTATCCTATTAAAAATATCATAAACAATAGACATGGGTACAGAAGGTTTAAGAATATAAAGCAATAATTCTCGATCCTCAATACGCGCTTTCAAATCACCATCCAATTCATCATAAACTTTTCCGTTTAGATGAGGTAATGCTTCTAAGCCAACTAATTTATAGTCATTGGATAAGAATTCAAAAATAGCCGAAGTGCGCTGAAGGCCATCTACAATAATCATTTTTCCTTCTAAATCCTGACTTATGTAAAGGGGAGGAATTGGTATATTAAGAATTAGCGATTCTATAAATCTACTTTTTTGTTGTGGTTTCCATACTTGGTTTCTTTGAAATTCAGGAATTACAATTTTATTCTGTTCTCTTTTCCTCAATAAGCTAATAACTTGCGTATGGTTTTCTTTTATATCTAATTCTTCATTAGAATAAGTTGCAGGATAAATGCTGTCATTGAAGTCATTGGGTTCCAAAAAATCAGATTCATCTAATTGATCATTTATCTTATATACTGTTTCTTTTTCTTCATTCGGTAACTCTCTAATATCTAATTTTATTAGCTGAGATGTAGTTAGCCAATTTACAATTGTGCTGTATCTACGAGTAATTGTAGAATCTGAACCGTCAATCAATTCATATAAAAAAGTTAATAGTTCCCCTCTGCTAAGTCCATCCGATGCAGACTCAATTTTACCTAAAACAATTTTAAACAGATCATTTTCCTGTAAAATTGTTCTGATTTTCTTTAATCTATTATCTTCGTCTAAAACAATAAGATCTTCGCCCACATCTGTTAATGAAGCAGTGTTTTTTTGATTATTAAGAAGACCTAAAATTTCAGCTGCTAAACGATAGTATCGGCCCTGTCTATCTGTAAAACCGACATAATCTGCTATTTGAAAGTCTGTTATGTATTTATTATAGACCGCTTCTACTGTAAGAATTACTCTATTTAATTCATCGGCTTGCGGAACTTGCGTAATTGATATTTTCATTTTAAGTTGCGATAAATAAATATTCTTTTACATTATTAGAATTATCCCCTACTTTATGACTCTGATTACCAAAGGAGTATTTATAATCAATCTCCATTAATTCCACATGGGATTTGTGTCGTTCTAGTATTTCAATCATTTCTTCTTTAGATGGAATGGAATTTGATGAATACGACACCACTAATATACTTTTTTTGAATTTATCAAAAAGTTTGTCCAATGCTTCATTTACAGTAGACTTAGAATCAAAAGGGGAAGGGTATTTTTTAAACTTCTTCGTTTTTGTGGTTGGGTCAATTTCAACACCATTCCAATTTTTAATTAATCCTTCAACAAAATGATATCGTCTTACATAATCGTTATCTGACTTGGAGGTTAGATAGGGGGGGTCAAAATAGACAAGATCAACATCTACATTTAAATTAAATACATCTTCATTGAAGGATATATTTTTCTGACCATTATCAAATATTGCGTTATTGAAATTGTCTATATTTTCCAAAAAATGTTCCTTTAGGGATAGTTGTAAATCTCTTCGACCATCATCATATCTATTTCCTGTATAAGTAAAAATGCCCCTTGGCCTTTTTTTCATACATGCTCTAGTAATAGCCGCATATGCTATGGACTTCTTATAGTTATCTTCCATCAAATTTATGTTAGCTACTAAATTGTCTAGAAAACTATTATCCTCATCATTAAAATATAGCCCTTTAAAAGTTTTCGAAATAAATGTACTTGCCTCTACATTAGAACTTAATAACGCCTCTACATCTTTTTCTGCTATTTTTGTTTTTGAGTTTTCAACAATTGACTTAGTAATATTAGCAGAAAATGCCATAAAATCATTAGAATACACTTGAATGCCTTTCTGCTTTAACATATAAGAAACACAACCACTACCAGAAAATGCATCAAGTGCAGATTTAAAATCAAGATCTTTTATGGAATCCCACAAAAAAGGAAGTAGCTTATATTTGCTTCCCATATATCTTGTTCCTGGAAAATTAGCTAATAACTCTTGCTTGGATTCTAGTTTTTTCTTCCCATTCGTTGAATAAATAACTAGGTCTTGCCCAGTTCTCGTTTCGCTTTTACTGCTAATAAGTCTTTTTGTGTCAAAGACTTTGGTGTTATGACCTGCATATAATCCACGAACAAACTCTGTATTTGAATTCGTCAAGATTACTTTAGCTCCAATATTGACAAGTCTTTTAAATTCATCTCTTAATTCAATATGATCATCTGCATAAAAGAAGTCTTTGTTATATCTCTGAAAATCAGAGTATCCCCCGACAGGGTCATAAGGAGGATCTAAAAAAACGAAGTCATTATGCTGAGCATATCTTCTTAAAACCGTTTTATAGTTGCCACAAATAATTTTCGCATTTTGTAATGCCTCATGAGCCCCTCGTAATCTTTTTTCATCACAAATAGTAGGGTTCACATACTTTCCATATGGGACATTAAACTCTCCTTTTTTATTTTCTCTATACAAACCATTAAAGCACGTTCTATTTAAAAAAATGAAACGTGCTGCTCTTTCCTCTGGGGATAGTGAAACAATATCACAGCCTCTTACCCTATAATAATTGTGCTCATTGTTTTCAAATGTTTTAAGAATAGTAATAACGATATCTACATTATCTCTAATGTTAATATAACAATTAATCAACTCGGGATTTATATCGGATAATATCGCTTTAGAAGGTCTTAGGTGAAAAAATAGAGCTCCTCCTCCTAAGAATGCTTCGATATAGGTATCATAGCAAGAAGGAATGAACTGTTCTAACTCTCCAATGAGTTGAGTTTTACCCCCTGCCCACTTTAAGAAAGGTTTTATTGCTTTATTTTCTATTGCTTCTAACATTCTTGTAATATATAAGTTGGACTAAGAATAGGCAAACTGAAAGCCTCCTTGCAAAGAGCTAAAATATAGCCTATTACTCTTTCACGTTTTTCCCAGCACAACTGCAAAGGTACAAAATAGTAGGAAAAAACTGCATTTGAAAATGGGCTAATCACAAAATATCTCTAATTACCCATATGAAAACAGATTATATGCACTCAACTACAATCTCAAACATATTTTTTCCTTTTTTTTATCTGTTAAACATCCCTCTTATGGAAAGAATGAATAAGGCAATGCTTTTAGAAGATTTACTCTTTTTGTGAAGCAAAAAGGAAGAAATCTTCTAAAACCCGAAGGGCTTGGCATTGACGTTTCATTCTTGGAATATACCTTTGTGTACAGATAAATAAAGGATTTCATTAAATTTTATCTTGAAAATAAGATATTAAACTGGCTCTTCGTCACTTTAGGTGATGATTATTTATACTTATTATCATGTAATACACACTATAACAGGCATGTATAGAACATATGGCAATCTCAACTAATTGCGTTTTTTTTGCTACTGTTTTTCGTCTATTGAACTGTCTATTAAAGAATAAATACGTTACATAACATAAATATTTTTTGCAAGTTAGGACTATAGACAACTATCTCCTTGAAAAAGGTAAAATAACTTATGCAAACAATATCGATTCAGTTGCTTGACACTCAGCATAAAATAGCGCTTAGAAGACCGGAAATCATCACCTAAAATAACGAAGACCCATTAAACTCTCTACTGATACCGTATAGTTAATGCCGTCTATTGAGTAAACCGCCTCATCAGGTAGCTATCTATTTCTTTCCGTATTTCTTCGTACTCGTTCATATATCTGTGATTTATGATTGTCTGAATCCTCGCTTCGGCTTCTTCTTTATTTTCTTTTTCATCGGAATTTGCTCCTTCTCTTTATTGGCATCAGGAGTAAGCAAGCCTAATGCAGAGGATAAGCCCAAATCAGGGATATTGAAACTTTGCTTATTTTCAATATCGTTTGAAAGGTTGTCGTCTTGTTTATATGCAACCTTGTTTTCATTCGGTTCGCCTTGCTTATCTGCATACAATCCAGTCTGCATACCTGCATTTTTTCTTTCATTGGAAATCTGGCGTTCTTGTATATTAAGTTGTTCGGAGATACTGCCGTTCTTCATCGTGTTGTAGTATTCAAAAGATTCGGTAAGTCCCCGCTTGTAGCCAAATAACTTGTCAAATCCCTGCTCTGCTTGTTGGAACAGGTTCTTCCTGTCAAAACCGCCCTTAACCGTTCCTTTCGTGGTGTTCTTATGGTTGGTAAGCGGGGATAGCTTCTTTTTGTTAGATTGGTCTTTTCGGCTCACTATTAAATGACAATGCATATTCAGTTCATTGCTTGACCTGTTTCTACTGAAATGTATTTTGCCGTAAAATTTTATATCCTCTGCCAATAGCCCTTTGTTGAAGTTCTTAGCATATTCGGGAATGACTACTTCCCGGATATACCGTTTCATAGCTTCGGCTTGTTCCTGTTCCGTATTCCCCATTGCCCGAAGTTCTTCTTCTGACGGGCTGACATGGATAGCATAAAACTTGGCATCCGTTTTCATAAGTTGCCCGATATTACTGTCTATATCTTTTACAACCTGTGATTTGTAGATATTATCGTCTGTCAGATTGAAAAAGCCTTCGGTATAGATTCCCTGCTCCATGCGTTCCATATCTTCATGTTCAAGGTAGTTTGCCAGCTTTCGGCTACTGCCTGCATTATTATATGTTCCTTTGGACGGTGGCGGGAAATCTATGTTCATGGGTTACACGTTTATCAGGTCGTTAATTTCGGTTCTTAGGTTCTCTTTGCGTTTACCGTCCATTACTCCGCAGGTTGCCAGTTCAGAATACAGGGAAATCAACTTCAATAAATTCATATGGGGTTAATGAAAAACATGAAAGTCATTAATATAATATTTATAGCTTATTATGTAAAATGAATTGATAAAATTTTTATTTTCCAGTTGAAGCTGGGGAGGTGGTGAGGAGTAGGATAATCCATTCGTTTACATTACATATTCAAAAAATTTGACTGGATGTATATTATTAATATCTTTAAAATGACAAGTTTTTCAGAGTAGTTAAAAGAGGGAAATCTATGAAAATTTGTAATAAATATACATTCCATTTTTATACGGCAAAGACTCTGCATTCTGCCAAACTGCTTGTTAACGGTTCGAGAATTTTGTTCAACTAATATTTAAAATTCGTTGATTCACTTTGTTTAGGGATATGATTTTTTAATAATTCATCTAAATTTTGAATTAGAACGTCTTTCTCCATTAGATAAATTAATGTTCGTTCTTTTTCAAAAACAAATTTTTCTGCATTTTCTGGGTCATTTTCTTTTGGATAATACCTAAAGTGTATGGAAAATTTTTCATTACCAATATAGTTAATGCCGTAAGGTCTATAATTGCCGTTCGTATTCTGAATTACATGTCGTCTTGACACTTTTTTTGCAAAACCATCAATATAATAAAATGAAGTATCTGTATCGAAAATGAGACTCTTCCTGTTTTCATAAAATTGATAAACATTATCAAGGATAATTAATGCTGTATCTTTCGTTGTATGAAAACCGCTAAAAAACACTGTGTATTTATTGTTTTGTAAATAATATGAAACAAAATCATTAAATGGTCTTTCTATCTTTAAACTTAAAATATTATTTATTTGATTACTATTAGGTTCATTGAGTATTCCTTTAATTAAGGTTGTGTCAATAGAATTAATTCGCCACTGACAGTAGTTTTTATTGTATATTAGTTCATTTTGTGAGGATTTGATTTTTTTAATGTTTATAATAGCATATTCCAGCAACTTTAAAGTTGTTTGTGAATCAAATTGTCTAGCAACTTGTCTAACAACTATTGATTTATCTTTCAAAAAATCATCTTCTTTACTTACACCACTCCAAGTATTTTGAATTTTACCCCTATCATATGAAATGAAATAGTTTGGTTCACAATTTCCTACGTAATAATGATTGAAATCAAGAAAAATTGGTTCAGAATAATTAAGTTGTATTGCAAAAGAATCAGCTAATTGTCCTATAAGAAAAACTTTTTCAATTTCTTCATATTTATATCCTGTTTTGATTCTTACTTTAACATTCTCAAAATCTTTAACGATATAGAAGTCAGAATGAGCAAAAGTATTCCCAAAAGTCAGAATTAAAATTAATGTCAGTATGTATCTGTATTGTTTCATAATATTATTGTTAATTATCTTATTTGCAACGGCTTTCCTGCATTGCACTTAACCTGTAAACAAACGCAACTTATTTCGTATATTAACTATGCAAATATAAATAAACAAAACATAATTCCACAACATTTCCCCCCTAAATTCATGATTAAGTCATGATACTCTGACACTTTAGATATTATCAACTTTTCAATTGCTGCTTTATTCGGACAATTACGTTTAGGTTTGTTCTTGCTAAAGTCCCAAAAACGCTGTTCGACAGAGATTCCTATCGATACATACTTTCGTTTACTTGATTGTGTGATACGTAACATTAATGGGAATGTGCCATCACTTAACACTTTAGATTTGTAGCAAATTACTTCTACATGGCTTTCATTGTGTGTTTTCGGTTTACACACTGGTTTACATAAACTATATGAAACCCTGCAAAACCATTCCAACCACAACACTTCTCCCAAACCTCTTAAACGCAAAAAAGACCTACTTCCGTAAGTCTTCTTTTTTGTGGGAGTTGAGGGATTCGAACCCCCGACCCTCTGCTTGTAAGGCAGATGCTCTAAACCAGCTGAGCTAAACTCCCTTTCTCGTTTTGAGGTTGCAAAAATACACCTTTTTTTGATATATCATACCGGAAATCCGGTTTTCTCCATTTTTTTAATTCAAGAGATTGAAATCCAATATAATATTTTTTTATCTAAAATTGAAACCCTAAAAGAATATTGATAAAAGATGGTTTTTTAGAGGCTTTTTTATGGAAATAAGTAGTAAGTGATTGCCGGTAGGCGATATCCAGGGTGATGAAATAAACTTTTATTCCTAATCCTCCCGTAAAGAAAAACGGATGCCGGCTCAGCGTATTCTTGTTATGTCCCATAACGTTGTCGGAAACTCCTATGAGGGGCTGGTAGATAAAACCTGCAAAAGGCTGAAAAGTAATGTTATCGCTCAATTTAATATTTCCCACGATCTTGATCGGGATCTGGAGATATCTTAATTCCACGATCTCTTCGAAAGATTCGTACATGGTGGAATCCTGCTCCAGTTGAAAGGTATTTTTGTAAAAAGTATATCCGAAGCCGATCTCTCCGTAAACATATTTTCCTGCCCTGGCATAAATACCGAATTCAGCCGACAAACTGTTTTTTGCCTTAAGGGTATTCGTAAATTCTTTGGATAAAGGAATATTAAATCCCAATTTAAACCCGTATTGCAGGTAAGGGATCTGGTTTCCGGGTGCCGCTGCCGAAATTTCCTGACTTAGGGGCGGGAAGAACTTCAATGAATCGCTTTCTTCCGCTTTAACGGAAATAAAAGAGAGGATGACGACAATAAGAGATAAGATATATTTCATGGTATGATGTTAAGGGAAACGCTATTCCTATTGATCTGGATCTTTATCCCGCGTGGCCTCCTGCGGTGAAATGTCGTCGGTATTGCACTGGTTCATTGCCCGCTGTACTCCAGCGGTAATGAAAGTTTTAATAATCTCCACGGATTTATCCACGGCCGGGAGAATAAGCTCTTTAAGTTCCTTTTTCTCGAATTTCCCCAGTACATAATCCACCTGATATCCGTAAGCGTAATTTTTTCCGATACCGAACCTTAATCGTGCGAAATTGCGGTGTCCCAGAGTTTCGATAATATGATTCAATCCGTTATGGGATCCTCCGCCCCCTTTTAAGCGTAAACGGAGCGTGCCGGGAGGAAGGTCGATATCATCCGTGATAACCAGCATATTTTCCACTGCGATTTTTTCATTGTCCAGCCAGTAGCGGACGGCTTTTCCGCTCAGATTCATGTAAGTGGTAGGCATGATAATGGTAACCTGTTTCCCTTTGAATCGGGTTTGGGCAACATAAGCATAGCGGCCGGACTGGAAAGTAGCGCCTAGACTTTCCGCGAAGGCGGTTGCCACTTCGAATCCGATATTGTGACGGGTACCGGCATACTGGTTTTCCGCGTTCCCTAATCCTACGATCAAATATTTTTTACTTTCTTCCATACCTTTTATTTTTTCTGTCCGGGAAGTTCTCCGGTCTCAATATCCTCTTCCGTTACCGGATCCTGGTTATTGACCAGGAAAGAAAAATTAAGTTTGCCATATTTTCTGTGGTCGTAGAAATGCGGATTTTTGGAAAAGTCATATTCACGGGAATGCTCTATAATCAGCCAGCCGTCTGGTTTTAACAGGCGGTTATTGAAAACATTCTCCGCGATCTTTTCAATTCCTTTAAGGTCGTATGGCGGATCAGCAAAAATAATATCATATTGCTGACGGCTGCGTTCGGTAAACTGGAAAGCATCCGTTTTAATAACGGTCACCTGGTCATAATTTAACTGGGTGATAATTTTTTTGATAAATTCCGTACAACTTGTGTTATTGTCCACAGCAGTTACACTTATCGCATCCCGTGAGGCAAATTCATAGGTAATATTTCCTGTTCCCGCAAAAAGATCAAGGACGGTTATTTTATCGAAATAGAAATAATTATTGAGGATATTGAAGAGGCTTTCTTTGCCCAGGTCGGTGGTTGGCCTTACGGGTAAATTATTGGGCGTAATGATGTGCCTTCCCTTATTTTTTCCGCTTATAATTCTCATAATTCCGGATTATTTAATTATGGATAAATGAGGGAAATAATCCTTCAATACCGATATTATTTTCTTGTTCGTGCCGTTACATAACAATAATTCCAGGGTGGAAGTTTCCATGCCATACTGTTTTACCATATTAAGCGTATAATAAAGTACGTCAAATTCCGTCGTAAATGGAAAACGATTGATTAATATAATTTGACCCTCTTTTTCCAGTATAAAATCCACAAAATCTTCATGCATAAAAAAAGTTAAAAGACCTGGTGTATTTCCGGATAGTACATGTTGATGCACATGATCATAAAGCAGGGTAGTGAGATGTTTAAACTGACAGGTCGCCGGAAGCTTATCCAAAGCATTTACCACTTCATTCTTCACGAAATAGAGCGAGATGTATTCGCCTAATTCATCCTGGTATATTTTAACGGGTTCCTCTATCTGGTATTGGAGTTTTAAATAATCAATTGCATTGTCTCCTTCAAACAATTCTTTGGGAATCAGAACGGGAGGGTGGATATCATCCATAACCATGATGCCGGATTTATCCGGATCGCCGGTATTGAAAAAAGCGATGGCATTCTGAGCAAGGAAAGAATAAGGAGTCGCATAATAATCTTTGGATATTACCGTATTATTTTCGTTCTTTAAAAGAGAAAATCCATTCGGGAATAAACGAATGGATTTTGTATGTTCAGCTGTAAATGTTTTCATTATTCCCAACTTCCGGAAGTACTGGCTTCTGTGAGGGAACCCATCCACATCGGACCGTATTGGGATCTGTATTCCCTTTCGTCCGCAAGACCGCTATAGAATACGTAGTTAAAAAATCTTGTAAATGCGTTGGTGTTTTTAGGAGTTATACTTTCATCCATATTGGCCAGGATATCATCAATGGGAACATCGATCCTGTATAAAGGGATCTCGTAAGTTTTACTGGCAATGGAACCGGTCTGGATCGAGAATTTTTTTCCGTTGGTATGAGGAATATATTGAAAATCTTTCAGGTATTCTTCAACGGAAGGATCGGTTTCGATAATCCTCACCCTGGCGGGTACCACGATGGTTTCTTTTCTGAGAAGTCCCGCTTTGAAGGCATCGGCTTCATTCATACCTTCCGGGATATTACCTATGTTTTTGATAATATTGATATTTCCATTCTCAACAAAATCAGCCAGGGAATCGATATCACTTGCATATACTTTGTATTCATTTCTATATACGGCCTGTGCCGCGCGGATAGCCGTCAGTTTATTCCTGATTTCAGTTTTACGGGTTTCATAGGTCGTTTTAAATTTTTCCGGACGCATGATACTTCTGAAAGCCAGAATAGCGAGAAATAGTGCTAATATCACCAATAATACACTAAATACTTTTTTCATAATTCGTATGTGGTTTTTTAATTTTGATTACGCTAAAAACTTTTAGCAAAAATAGTAAAAAAAATGATTGTATTCTATGGTTAACGAAAAAAAGAACGGGCCAAATCAGCTTATGAAAGGTTCGTTTTTGCTTATAGTACAAATCATGATTTCCGGATAAGGTTAAGTTTTATTTGCCGTTTCTTTTTATCAATATAAGAGCCGTGTAGATTAATATTTTGACATCCATCTGCAAAGACATATTTTCAATGTAAAGGATGTCCCATTTTAAACGTTCAACCATTTCATCCACATTTTCCGCATATCCGAATTTGACCTGTCCCCACGAGGTAATTCCGGGTTTTACACCGAGCAGCAGTTTATAATGCGGAGCCCTGTGCACGATCTGGTCGATAAAGTATTGTCTCTCTGGACGTGGCCCTACGAGGGACATGTCTCCGATAATGACATTGAAAAATTGCGGGGTTTCGTCGAGCCGGGATCTTCTCATAAACCTGCCGAAAGGCGTGATCCTTTCGTCGTCCCTGCTGGATAATTTAGGAACCCCGTTTTCGGAATCCACATACATCGACCTGAACTTTATAATTTTAAAAGGTTTCCCTTTTAATCCGATACGTTCCTGTTTATAGAATACCGGTCCTTTGGAAGAGAGTTTAACTCCTATAGCCAGGAAAAGATAAACCGGAAGCAGTATGATCATGGCCAGTAAAGAGCAGAGTACATCGAAAAAGCGTTTTAGATATTTCTGCCATTGGGGAAGATAATCCGGTGAAATGATAATCAGGGGTTCGTGCATCACCGAGGAGGTCTTGACATTTCCCATCAAAAAATCACGTTCCTGGGGAATAATCTTGAGTACGATATCGCTTCCGTTGATCATCATGATAATGGATTCGATATATTTTCTTTTCCCGTTCTGGATCGCGATAATCATCTCTTCGATATGGTGTTCTTTTACAATTTCCGTAAGGTGTTCCAGATCGCCCAGGCATGGTAGTTCTCCCGACAGGGAATCATCTTCCTCTCCCGGCACCATTACATATCCTAAAATATAATTACCGGAAACGGGATGTTGTTTAAGAAGGGAATGGTAGGTGTCGAGAGCGATTTTATCGCTTCCGATGATAAGAGTATTGAATCCGATCTTTCCGTTATGGATTTTCTTTACCACCCGACTGGTAATAATGAGTCGGGGAATATAAGTCAGGAAAAACTGGAGGCAAAAAAGCAGCACATAGTATTTTAGATAGTCGTAATAATGATTAACAATATCATCCAGAATAAAAGCAAAGAAGAAAAGCAGGGTCCCTATCAGGGTGATAAAAAATGTAGTGGATAGTTCTTTTAACCGGGATTTACGGTAAATTTTCTGGTAATATCCCACAAAACCGTGAAGAAGAAGCCAATATAAAGGATAAACAACCAAACCTATATAAAATTTGGTGTCCTGAAGAATACTTTCATTAAAATGGGAGAAGAGATCAGGGTCTACATTATGTTTCCTGTATATGAAGAAAAGCACCCAGGTGGCCAGTGCCGCCAAAAGGTCAAAGAAAATATACTGGAAAGTAAGTAACCTCTTGTTCATTCAAATGTCACGATTTTTACATTATCGAAATAGAAGTTGATATTTTTATGCATATCGGTCTTATATCCCGATAAAGAAACCTTAACGTTGCCAAGGTAACCCGTGGAAGAAGAGGCGTTGCGGGAAATCGCCTGGGTAAGGTTGACATATACTTTATTCCAGCTATTTGAATAACGGAAATTTACCAATGGTTCGAATTCTTCGTAACCCGAACTATTCTGATATCGTATTCCTACTGAGAATTCCGGAGGCTCGGCACCATCCGTAAGTTTTTCATAGTCCATACGATAGTCAATCTGTAAAATAGTCTGGTTGCCGTATCCCTTCAATCTCATAGCTTCTGAAACCAGGTCAAAAGAGGTAACCGAATCTTTCAGGGCTATAAGTCCCACGTTTTCACCCTCATCATTGTAAATTTCAAAAGGTGCTCCTCCGTCATTTCTCGGAACAAAAGAAGTGCTGTTTTCAAAAGATTCCACTAAAGGGAAGGTTACATCAGGACTATATTTAAATGATATTCCGGAAGAAAATCCGTGAGAATTATCCTGGGAAAAATAAAACGATTTGGAATACGGTAAAACAAAAAGATAAAGGGGAATTTGGTTGGATAATCCGTTCATCCTGAAACCGGGAGAAATCTTTATTTTTACGGAATCCTGGCCTAATACGGGTATTTTACAGGGTAATTCCCATAAACCCAGGTTTTCTTCGTTAGCGTAAACCCACACATCCTTAAAACTCTGTGAACCCATGGCTTCGAGCTGGTAGGATGTATAGCTCGTCCCGTGTTCCTGGTTGAAAGTCCTCATATCCATAGGACTGGCCAGGTCTTCCGGTGTAATAACAATGTAATTAGGTGTGATATCCGTATTATCACATCCGGTAAATAGAACCGAAATAAATACGAACAGAGATAAGAAATAACCCTTTTTATGCATATTCACAGTAACGTTCATTTTGATCTTTTATTTTTTACCGGTTAATTTTACCAGGACCGCTTTCCGATACCGGCTGGCTTTCGCAAGTTTGTTTATGATGACCGGGATCAATAACATTTGACCCCGTAAGGAAAATCGAGTTCTTCCTTATCAATACCAATGATATCGGCAATGAAAGTTTCTTTTCTATTTTGCTCGAAATCATGGCATGTCTCGCCCTTGTCAGGTTCCACAACCCGGACGCCTGTTTTGATTTCGTCTTCAGGTAAAGTATATTGGTATTCACATTTACATTCCTTGGTACAGGATACCAGGAAAACGCAAATGACTCCTAAAATTCCCGGCAATATAATTTTTTTGCTCATACTATTCATATTGAGTATGCAAAAATAGTAGTTGTTGCGGAAATAAAAGTCAAACAAAGAAAGTTTTTCGCTAAAATAGGACAAAATGTACCGATATTCCATATTTATGGAATATTAGAGGAAGAATAAGGATGTTTCCTAAACAAATTGTTTTTACATAAGAGAATCCAAAATCGGTATACCTGTTGTCGTTCTGGGTGTAACGAAGAATCCTAATTGTAATGCATTAATACGGATGCTTCATTCCGTCCGGAATGTTCAGGTAACTTTTGCGTTCTTTCCGGAAAGTAAGGTGATAATTTCAATGATAAAAACTATCATTGAGACTAATCAGAATAAGCAAGAATTAGTCGTTCAGTTTATCATACATTTTCTTCGTAAGATTCCTGGCGCCTTCTTTCATGTCGCTCAACATCTTTTCGACATTACCGGTTATCTTGTCGGAAAAATCATCAACGTTTTTACCCACCGTTTCCGATATGTCATCGACTTCCCTTACCACCCTGTCGGAAAAATCAACAGGTTCCTGCACATGAATTTCAGGAGCGTGGTCTATCTTTTTGGTACGGTTCACGATCTTGGTATATTTACCTTTCAGGTAAGTTTTCCAGTCGATTGATAAATTTTGCTGATCCATAAAATCCTTAACCACCGCCAAAGCATCGATCGTTTGTTCTTCCGTTAATCCGGCATTGTTTTCAAGTCTTGTAACTAAATTATCCATAGTAATATAAATTAAACGATTTAATAAATATTAACATGTAAAAGGCCAAATAGTTTGGACCGGATTATACGAAAATTCTTATTTTCTCATCTTGAGTGAAAAATATGAAGGGCTATTTTATTTATAATCATATTTTTAATTATTATTCGGGTGACAGATAAATAAAAAAACAGACACGCCCATACTCTTTTTTCAAACAGGCTTATTAAGTTAAATAAATGTTATATTTTTGTTGTGTCTAAAATCATATTATCTGTGATTATTAAAACATAAAACTATGAATCTCATTCAGGAAATAGGTAAAAGCGGTGAAGAAAGGGCCGCAGAATACCTTCGTTCCCAGGATTTCATGATCAGGGAGCTCAATTGGAGATCCGGGCATCTGGAGGTGGATATTATCGCTGAAAATAATGAGGTGATCATTTTTTGCGAAGTTAAAACCCGAACTTCGGTCCGGATGGGTCAGCCGGAGAACTTCGTAACTTTTCAGAAACAACGTAACCTGATCAGGGCGGCCCATTATTATCTTAATAATAAAAGGATAACCAAGGAGGTCAGGTTCGATATTATTTCCATCCTCATAACCAAAACGGAACCGGTAATCCATCACATTCCGGGAGCTTTTACGCCCAGGTGGTAACGGATCTAAGGATCTAATTTATTTTCCCATTCCGAAGCCTTTTGGGAGTTTCCCATATTGGTGTACACCAATATGATATTCTGGATGATAGAGCTTTTTTCAGGAGAAAGTTCATGAGCCTTTAACAGGTAGGTGATGGCTTTACCATGTTCGCCTCTTACGGCATAGGCTACACCGGTGTTTTCCAGTGCGGAAATATATTCCGGATCTAAATCCAGGGCTTTACGGAGATATACCAGCGCGCTGTCGATATTCTGTAATCCCATACCCAGTATCCTGCCTTTAACATCTAATGCCCGTACGTCTTCCGGATAAAATGACAAGTAAGCATTGATTATTTCCAGCGCGTTGACAGGATTACCGTTTTCTATTTCTTTTTCGGCCTGGCTGATTTGGGAATTGGCTTTGGCCTGCATGGCGACTTCCATATTACCTATGGCTGTGGTATTTTGCGGACTTATTTCGACTGCGTTTTTATAAAACTGATAGGAGAGGTCATATTCTTCTTTTTCAAAATAAGCTTCTCCCAGAAGATGATGGGCGAAAAAATTTGTTTTGTCCAGGGAGATAGCCTTGTAAAGACATTCCATCGCCTTGGTAAAATCCGTTTCTTTTTTCGACTCTTTATATCGTTTGAGATAACTTCCTCCTGCCGATACATTACATTTAATACTGTTGGATGACACCTTTACATCAGTTGTAAATAAAGTGAAATCATCCTGCCATACCCTGTTTCTGGATATGGTCTTGACAGAATAAAAGGAAAAAATAAGGATGAGGAGAGCCGGGATAATAATGCGTGGTATCGGTAGCCGGGCTAAGCGGATAAAAAAATAGGCGAGGATAATGGTAAAACCTAAAAGGGATATGAAAACAAACCGTTCATTTAAAAAAGTGCCTACCGTAAAAAAGAGGTTTGAAACAATGGAAAAAGTAATCACGAAAAAAAGTATCCCGTATGAAATTACGTTTTTGGACTTTAATTTCCAAAAAGCATATACAATCAGGAAGAGGAAAAATATGATCAGTATCCAGACTACGGGATTGCCGAAATCGGTGATGGCGATCTGGTTGGGATAATAATCATGCGTTAAGGGATGCGGGAAGAACATCAGTTTTAAATAAATGCCCCAGGTGAAGATCACGGTAGCGATCCGTTGGGCTGTCGTGCTGTACAGATAAGGATTATTAAGGACTGTGCCCGACATGTCTTCTGCCATAAAAGTACCTAATGCATGATGGCGGAAGATCAAAAATATGACGGTAGCCGAGAGGGCGGGAACCAGAGTCCATATCCAATCGCTTTTTTTAACACGGGAAACAGCATAGTACAACGTCAGAGGGATGACGGCTATAAAGGTAATGGCATTTTCCTTGGCAAAAATTCCCGTCATCATTGTAACAAAACTCAGTATCAGAAACAATACGTTTCTTTTTTCCGTATATTTTAATACGCACCATAGCGTCATCATTCCTCCCAGCATGCACAAAATTTCATCCCGTCCTTTGATATTGGCCACGGCTTCCGTATGTAAAGGATGAAGCGCGAATAACAATGTAGCGATAAAAGGCAGGGAGAGATACCATTTCCCGTTGTCGTAACGCGGGAATATTTTTTTAAGTACGAAATAGGTAATCAATATCAGCAAAAGATAAAAGACCATATTCATGAAATGGCTTATCGCCGGAAGCCGCGTACCCACAAAAAGAGCCTCGTTACCCGGATCCTGGTTGAAACCGACTTCTTCCCGGATATTTCCGCCGAATAATTCATATTCCAAAATGAAGGTCAGTTGCGCCAGAGGGCGGTAACGGCCTCCTGCCACCAGTTTTTTGTCCTTGCCGAAATAACCGGAAAAACCGTCTTCGGTAATCACTTCTTTCATTCCGGCAAATCCTTTCAGGGTATAGTCGTTCTGAAAAATGACAAGGCGGTCGTCGAGGGTATAATTAAGCGTAAGGGTATTTCCGTAAAGAAGGACTACCAGTAAAGAGATCACCAAAAGTCGTATATACTCTTTTTTCATAAAATGGCTTTCCTGATTTTCAATAATTTTTCCAGTAATGGTCTTAATTGAGAAAGAGGCAACATATTGGCACCGTCGGATAACGCTTTTGCAGGCTCTGGATGCGTTTCGATAAATAATCCGTCGAATCCCACGGCGATCCCAGCTTTGGCAATGGTTTCGATCAGATCCGGCCTGCCTCCCGTCACACCTCGCGGCTGATTGGGTTGTTGGAGGGAATGCGTGCAATCTAATATACAGGGACAATCGTTCTTTTTGAGTTCCATAATTCCCCTGTAATCCACGATAAGGTCCTGGTAACCGAAAGTCGTTCCCCGTTCCGTAATCATGACCCGTTCATTGCCCGTGGACCTTACTTTTTCAACGGCATATTTCATAGCTTCCGGCGAAAGGAATTGCCCTTTTTTTATATTGACGGTTTTACCGGTTTTGGCTGCAGCGATCAACAGGTCCGTTTGCCGGCTCAGGAAAGCCGGTATCTGCAGAACATCCGCCACGCGCGCTGCCCAGGTTGCTTCTTCCTCCGTATGTATATCCGTTACTACCGGTATCTCAAGCTCCTTTTTGATAGTTAGCAGGATTTCCAGTGCCTTTTCCTGTTCCATGCCGGTAAAAGAATTAAGGGAGGAACGGTTGGCTTTCCGGTAAGACGCCTTGAAGAAATAGGGGATATCCAATTCTTTGCAGATCACGGAAATAGTTTGGGCGATATCCATTGTCAGGGATTCGTTTTCTACTACGCACGGACCTGCAATGAGGAAGAAATTTTCGTTAAAAACAGGAAGCATTTGATCAAATTTTGGTTACAAAAATACAAAATATAAATTATGGTCAAAGCTGCAGGTTATTCATATTAATTTTCTATTTTTGCACATTACATGAAAAGAGTTTATGGAAAAAGAAATCAAAAAGTGCGTTGAATTATTGCTGGACGG
>CALECM010000021.1 GCA_937949745.1 uncultured Bacteroidales bacterium
ACAACCGTGATAAGCATAAAACTCCATCCCGGAGATCAATATTTTACTTTTCATTATCTCTTATTTGACAAAAACCATATTAAGTCCGAAGAATCCATATTTCTTTAACAGAGGATGCCTTTCCATCAGCTTCCGCTCGCGTTTGATTACCTGTGATTCTTCACTGTTCCGAAAGGAAAAAGGCATAAAGAAACGGATATACTCTACGGAACCGGGCATTAAAGTAAATCCGGTTTTTTCAAAAAGTTGCCGCCATTTTTGTTCTGACCGGAAATTTTCATTTCCCATGAGTACTTTTTTTCTCAATTTTTCATCGTAATATTCTATGATTCTTTTATTCCCTCTTTTTAAGAAAAAAATAAAAGATTCTAATAAGGCGTCCCCATTTACTTCAACTAAAATGAGTTTTCCTCCTTTTTTCAGTCCCTTGTAAAAAATGGAAAGACCCTCTTCAATAGGTTCGATATGGTGAAGCGTATCCTGCAGTATAATATAATCCAAACTTTCCGGTTCCGGCGGATTATCGAAGATATTCTCATAAACGTACGTAAAGAGATTGCTGTCTCCGAACCGATTCCAATAATTCCGGCGTGCCTGAATCTGATCCGCGTAATATTCCATCGTCGTTCCTTTCGCAGGAATTCCGTTCATGGCCAGATAAAGGCAGGTGGAACCATAGCCGCATCCGCAATCCAAAATAGCGGGATCACCGGTCTTGTCGATATGCCGGTCGATATAAGCAAGCCTTTGCATATAATAGGCCTTCCTGAAGCGTCTTATCGACAGACCGCCTTCATTCAGTTTATAATACGGATAAAGATTGGGATTCTCTTTAATTTCCTCGCATAGATACCGGAAAAAGAGCTCTTGTTCCATGGTACGACATCTTAATCATTCTTCTTGCCCACTCTCTTTCTTTCAACTTCGCTTAAAATTATTTTCCGGAGTCTTAATGAGACCGGCGTGATCTCGAGGTATTCGTCTTTCCCGATAAATTCCATATATTCTTCCAGGGACATTTTGATGGGAGGAGCGATTCTTAATTTCTCATCAGAACCGGATGCCCGCATATTGGTCAATTTCTTGGATTTACATACGTTCACCACGAGATCGTCCTGGCGGATATGCTCTCCTATCACCTGTCCGGCATAAACATTTTCACCGGGTTCGATAAAAAATGAACCCCTATCCTGTAATTTATCTATAGCGTAGGCATAAGATTGTCCGGTTTCCATAGAGATCAATGCTCCGTTATGTCTTCCCGGAATATCACCTTTCCACGGCTGGTATTCATGAAAACGATGTGACATGATCGCTTCCCCTTCCGTAGCCGTTAATATCTGGTTCCTTAACCCGATGGTGCCCCGTGAAGGAATATAAAAATCAAGATGTACCCTGTCACCAATAGTTTCTATAGAGAAAAGGTCACCTTTTTTTCTGGATACATAATCAATAACCCGGCTTTGGAATTCTTCCGGGACCAAAACCGTAAGTTGTTCTATCGGCTCATAAGTAGCGCCGTCTATTTCCTTAAGAATCACCTGGGGCTGCCCTACCTGCAGTTCATAACCTTCCCGCCTCATGGTTTCGATAAGTACCGATAAATGCAAGATACCCCTGCCGTAAACATTCAGCATATCCGGTGAATATCCTTCCACAATCCTTAAAGCAAGATTTTTTTCCAGTTCTGAAAAAAGCCTGTCACGTAAATGGCGCGAAGTAACATATTTTCCTTCCTGTCCGTAAAAAGGAGAAGTATTAATAGTGAACAACATACTCATAGTAGGCTCATCTACCTTAATGGGTGTAAGCTGTTCGGGATTTTCAAGATCTGCAACGGTATCCCCGATTTCAAAATCATCGAGGCCTAAGATGGCACAAATCTCTCCCGGATAGATAGGTTGTTTTACTTTTTCTTTTCCAAGCCCTTCAAAAGTATATAATTCTTTTACTTTAGCCGGTATAACCTTACCGTCATGCTTAATCAGAGCAACATTTTGACCCCATTGCAAAGAGCCTCTTTTCAAGCGGCCTACGGCGATTCTTCCCACGTAGGAAGAATAATCCAGCGAGGAGATCATCATTTGCAGATTTCCCTCTTCCGCCACAGGAGCAGGGATATGTTCAATAATCTGATCTAAAAGATAACTGATATCCTGTGTAGGATTTTTCCAGTCCGGACCCATCCAGCCTTCTTTAGCCGAACCGTAGACCGTCGGGAAATTCAATTGCTCGTCCGTGGCACCCAGGTTGAACATCAATTCAAAAACAGCTTCCTGGGCCAGATCCGGAGTACAATTAAGCTTATCCACTTTATTTACTACCACGATAGGTTTAAGTCCTAATTCAATGGCTTTCTGCGTCACGAACCTGGTCTGGGGCATCGGGCCCTCCAAAGCGTCTACGACCAGAAGCACACCATCCGCCATATTCAGTACCCTTTCTACTTCTCCACCGAAATCACTGTGACCGGGCGTATCGATCACGTTTATCTTTACATCTTTATATCTGACGGAAACATTTTTGGATAATATGGTAATTCCTCTTTCACGTTCCAAATCATTGTTATCCAATACCAATTCTTGTACCTGTTGATTCGCACGGAATATATGAGTTTGATATAAAAGTCTGTCTACCAAAGTAGTTTTACCATGGTCAACGTGGGCAATAATGGCTATATTTCTGATATTTTGCATCTTATTAAATAAAATTCCTAATTTTTTGAAGGTGCAAAGATACGATAAAAGTTTAGTCGTTAAACTTTATAAATGGTAATTGTGAAATATAACCAAGGAATTTATCTATCGTTTCCACTAAATGTCGGACGATAAACAACAGATGAATACTCAAAAAACTACAAGATGCGAATAGCGATTTTTTTATCCGTCACAACGGATCCCTGTTTGGGTCTTTTCATCAAACGTCTGGAATTCGGAGCATTGTTCTCCTTTTTCCAATGTATATTCTTCCTGCCCTTCCACAGTTCCGCTTTTATATATGGTGCAATTACAGGTTTCTTTCTTACAGGAGGAGACTATTGATGCAACCATAAAAAAGGTGAAAATCAAAATATAACGTTTTTTCATAAAAGTAATATTTATTTGAAATGCAAATATAACAATTTCGTTATATGATACGGTTTGTTACCGGTTTATTTCCAAAACAATATTGCCCGCCGTATACGGTGTAATTTCTCCTTTTTTGATCAGCGGGATCATTTCATTGATCTTCTCTTTTACTCCCGGACGATTATAGAATTGGGATTTCACGTTAAAATCGATCCATTCCGTAAAGATATTGATTAATTGTTCGTTCCGTTGCTCTTTAAAGGATCCGTTATTTTTGGTCAATGTTTCAAATTCCCCGATCATATGCCAAATATCGTCGATATGGTTATTTTCGAGAGCGGAACAGGTTTTAACAGGAACCGTCCATCCGTTTTCCGGCGGTGGAAAAAGTTTTAGCGCTGATTGATATTGGGCCTGGGCCATGGTAGCCTTTTCACGGTTATCGCCATCCGCTTTGTTAATCACGATGGCATCGGCCATTTCCATAATTCCCCGTTTAATTCCCTGTAATTCATCTCCGGCACCGGACAACATCAGTAACAGGAAAAAATCGACCATCGATTTGACAACCGTTTCCGATTGGCCCACACCTACCGTTTCAATAATCATAACGTTAAATCCGGCTGCCTCGCATAATATGATCGTTTCCCTGGTTTTGCGTGCCACGCCTCCGAGGGTCAAGCCTGAGGGTGAAGGTCGTATAAAAGCATTCGGATCCGTCGAAAGATGTTCCATTCTGGTCTTATCTCCCAGAATACTTCCTTTGGACCTTTCACTACTGGGATCTATCGCCAGGACAGCCAGTTTATTTCCCAAACCGGTTACATAAGTACCAAAACTTTCGATAAAAGTACTTTTTCCGACACCGGGCACTCCGGTAATTCCTATCCTTAGAGAATTTCCCGAATATGGTAAAGCTTTTTCAATGATAGACTGGGCTTTGGCGAAATGTTCCGGGTTTACGCTTTCCACTAATGTGATCGCGCGACTCAATATCGTACGGTTTCCCGATAAAATTCCGTCCAGGTATTCTTCCACCGATAAATCCTTTCTCCCGGGTCGTTTCTTGTCTTTGTAATAAGGATTTACCTGTGAAGGCTGTTCGATGCCTTCCTGTACGGATAATGCCGATTTAAACGGACGTTGGCTCATGATATGAATTTTTACCGGGATCCGGATTTCTTTTGCAAAAGTAATTATTTTAATATAACCAATCATACGAAAAAAAGCAGGGATGCCCTTTCTAAATAAAAAAGTTTTATCTTTGCATACACAATTATTAACCCAAAACTTTGAACAATGGCTTATAGAATCGATCCCGAATCATGCACTTCCTGCGGAAGTTGCCAGGGTGAATGTCCTCAGGATGCTATCCTGGACGGTACTCCTTACAAAATTGATCCTGAACTTTGCATTGATTGCGGTGCATGCGCAGATGTATGTCCTATGGAAGCTATTCATGCTGAATAGTGATTGGACGACCGTAAAATTAAAAGAAAAAGGGCGCCGGAAGGTGCCCTTTTCTTTTTAACTAACTGTATATTTACAAACCTCACTGAACAATTCCCAGTTTTTGTTTTACTTTTTCCGTGATATCTTCACCCTGTTGGTAATAGGTGAGAAGCGACTTATTAAAAATATAAGCGAAATTACCTTCTTTGGCTACTTCTTTGATGGCATCTATAATCTTGGTCTGGAAAGGAAGAAGTAATTCATATTTCTTTTGTTGAATATTGGCTTCGATAGTAGAAGAGAATTCCTGGATTCTGGCATACATGGCCCTCAATTCTTCCTCTTTAACTTTACGTACTGCCGATGAATAGGTTCCGGCGTTGTTGTCGAATTCCTGTTGTTTTAACTGTAATTCCTTCAGCATCTCCTCACCTTCTTTCTGGTATTCATTCTGGTATTCGATCATGGAATTTTGAGCCGTATCAAAACCCGGCATCATTTCCATAATCTCTTCCGGGGAAATGTGTCCGAATTTATTATTCTGAGCTGACAAAACACAATGGAATCCGGTTATCAGCAGAATTATTAGAATTAATTTTTTCATCTTCACCGATTTATTTGATTCCTAATTTCTTTTTTACCAAAGGAGTAACGTCAGCACCTCCGTCATAATAAAGCAGAATCTGGGTATCGAAAATGTAAGCGTAATTATTTTCTTTGGCAACGTCGTTAATCGCATTCTGGATCTTATCCTGGAATGGCTTAACCAGTTCATATTGTTTTTGTTCCAAATCTTCCTGAACACTATACTGGAATTCCTGAATTCTGTTCTGAAGGTCCACCAGTTCTTTTTCCCGCATTTGCCTCACACTGGAAGACATAGTACCTGCTTCCCTGTCAAATTTGTCTTTTTTCGTTTGGAATTCCGACACGTAATCTTCATACATCATTTGTAATTCTCCCTGGAAGGCCTGCAATTTGATCGTAATGGAATCCACACCGGGCATCCCCTGTAATACTTCACTTGAATTCACATGGCCGTATTTACCCTGGGCCTGTACATTGGCGGAAAAAAATAAAAGACAGCTGAACACTGACAGGAGCAATAAATTCTTTTTCATTTAAGGTTAATTTTATATTATATCTAATTCTTTTTCTTAATTACGGGCTGAAATACCCAGTTTCTGCATGATCTCGTCATTGATATCCCATTTAGGATCCGCATATACAATGGTCGTAGATCCTGCGACATCGAAGACAAAAGCGTATCCTTTCTCTTTGGCGTAATCATTGATAGCCGTAAAAACACGATCCTGGATCGGTTTTACCAATTCTTCCCTTTTCTTAAAAAGGTCTCCGTCTTTTCCGAAACGTTTTTTCTGTAAGTCTTTGGCATTCCTTTCAGCGGCAATGATAGCATCTTCCCTGCTTTTCTTCATTTTATCAGGTAGAGTTATGGCTTCCACCTGGTATTTTTTATACATGGAATCGATAGTCATGAACTGGGATTCGATTTCACGTTGCCACTGCGCGGCAACACGGTCGAGTTCAGCCTGGGCTTCCGTATAATCCGGCATATTTCCCAGGATATATTCAGAATCAATATAGGCATATCTTTGGCCGAAAAGCGGTAGCGCCATCAGAGACACTAATAATACTAATAAAATATTCTTTTTCATTGTTGCTTTTATTTATTACCTAAATCTAACGCTTCCTGTTTTTATTTATTATAATCATTATTAATCAATTGAAGAGTTTATGGAAATATGGAAACGGCCTCCGGACGGCTTCGTTTGTCCCGGCAGAGGATCTAATCCGTATCCCCAGTCAAATCCCAGCAAACCGAACATAGGCAGGAATATCCTGATACCCACACCGGTAGATTTATAAAGATTGAAAGGTGAATACTGTCGTTTGTCTATCCAGGCTTTTCCCGCCTCCACAAAGGCCAGCAAATAGATGGTCGCATTAGGATTGAGCGAAATAGGATATCTTAATTCAGCCGTAAATTTATTGTAAATGGTACCACCTACATCATAACCGTTTATGCTGGGTGTTAACGCATCATTTTCGTATCCCCTCATCCCGATCACTTCACGTCCGTCTAAAGTATACATGGCCAAACCGTCACCGCCCAGGTAGAAACGTTCGAAAGGCGACGGACCGATATCTTTGTTATATACGCCCATAAAACCGGCTTTCAATCTTACGTTCAATACAAGATTTTCCACAATCCTTGTAAACCAGGAAACATTCAGCTTCCATTTATGAAATTCAAGCCATTTATATTTTTCCTGTGAGGAAAGTTTGGAATAATCCTTATTGGAGAAGAGCGAGTAAGGTGGGGTGAGCTGAACGGAGAATATAATATCGGAACCTTCTCTCGGATAGATAGGCGCATTAACCGAACTCCTTCCGATAGTAAAAGTGTAACTTATATTATTGGAATAGCCGTTATCGAAAACAAAAACATTCTGGTAGTTTTTCACCCGGTAATACTGGTATTGCAGGGTGTGCGACATCTGGAAATAATCATCCGGCCATTTCAATTTTTTAGCAAATGAAACGGAAGCACCTATGATATCGATAGAGGCATGTGCCGCATCTGTCTTTTTATATCCGTTAGATTGTCGCTGGTAGCTGACGGATCCTGTGAACGAATTGGGTTTCTTCCCACCCAGCCAGGGTTCCGTAAATGAAAGCACGTAATATTGGTACCAGCGGGCATTGGTAGAGGCTTTGAGTGCCAGACGTTGTCCGTCGCCGGCCGGAATCGGGGTCCAGGCGTCTTTCTTAAACATCCTTTTGAACGAGAAATTATTGAAAGTGATCCCCGCGCTCAGGATAAGACCCGCCGCGCCATAACCGATCGACAATTCGAACTGGTCGGAAGAAGCTTCTTCCACTACGTATTCGATATCCACGGTTCCGTCATTTTCATTAGGTTTCGGCACCACATCCATTTTCTCCTGGTTAAAATATCCTAACGACAATAACACCTGCTGGGTACGGATGATATCGGCCCGATTAAACATTTGTCCCGGAATAGTAGTAACCTCTCTCAGGATAACATTATCATTGGTCTTCGTATTTCCAGTTACGGTGATCCTGTTATATACCGCCTGTTTGCCTTCCCGGATCCTGATCTCAATATCGATGGAATCATTTTCAATCAACACTTCCACAGGATTAGCATAAAAGAAAAGGTAACCGTCATTCATGTATAATGAGCTGATGTCATTCCCCTGCTGGTTCATCATCAGGTTTTGGTGAAGCTGGGTCATATTATAGATATCACCTTTTTCAATATTAAGCAACCGATGGAGATCTTCTGACTTATATTTGGTATTCCCAACAAAAGTAATATTCCTGAAATAATAACGATCGCCTTCCGAAACCTCAATATCGATTTGCATATTATTATTACTAACATAAACGGAATCACGCACGATATAAGCATCACGATAACCGAGTTCGTTATATTTGGCTATTAATGCCCGTTTGTCATCTTCGTAGGTAGTTTCTAAAAATTTGGATGGCTTGAAAATCCGGAATTTTACCCTTTCCGAAAAATAATCGCTCAAGTGGTCCAATATATCTTTTGACCGGTAATAATCAGGATTTCTGAACATATAGGCGATCACGGTATCCGCTTTATAGAAAGGCATAAAACGCGACCGTTCCTTGGTTTCCTTCATTGATTTTGTCAACACGGCCTTGGTAACATGCTGATTACCGATGATATTGATATTGTCTATCTTAACTTTTTTCCTTTTATTTACATTGAAAATAAGGTTAACTCCATTCACTATTTTGCTATCCTTTTCTTCGGTAACCGAAACCGTACAATTGTAAAAACCCTTATCGACAAAATAATTTTTGATGATGTTGATACAGGTTTTTTTCATATTGTCGTTGACGATATTCCCTTGTGAAATCTTGATTTTCTCGCGAATTTCATTTTCTTCATTTTTGGAGGTACCTTTAAAAGCAAAAGCCACCAGCCTTGCTCTTTCTACCAGATATATATCTAAAAAAACCATGTCTCCGCTGATTCGGGAAATCGAAATATCAATTTCTTCGTATATACCGGTATTCCAAAGTCTTTTTATGGATTTGGAAATTTCTTCTCCCGGAATTTCAATAATATCCCCTACCCTGAAATAGAGCATTCTCTGGTCAAGATTGGATGACCCTGAAGTAGTAATACCGCCTACTTCATATTTTTTCGGATCTTTATAGTCTATAGATTGGGGAGAACCGGATTCCCGGTTTGAAATCACTACCTGACAATAACTTTCTCCATGAACTATGATTGAAAGTATTATAACGAAAAAAAACTTAAGAAATCTATCAGGCATTGTAGCTCCAAAAATTAGTTGGCAAATATAGGGAAAAAATTAATGAGCGGCTATTTGTTCTCCGGTTTTACCGAAACGTCGCTGGCGGGACCAGTAATCAAGAATGATCTGCCAAAGATCTTCTTTCCTGAAATCAGGCCACATAATAGGTGAAAAGAACAGTTCCGTATAGGCAATCTGCCAAAGTAAAAAATTACTTAACCTGTATTCTCCCCCCGTACGAATCAGTATATCCGGATCGGGCATATTTGCAGTAGTGAGGTTCCGGGTTATCGTTTCCGCCGTGATTTTTTGAGGATCGAGGCTTCCGGAGCGTGTTTGTAACGCTATTTTTTTGACCATTTCCACCATTTCCCACCGCGCACTGTAGCTTAAAGCTATCGTTACATGAAGCCCGTTGTTCTTCCGGGTACGCTCAATGGCGACCGCAAGTTGTTCCCGGCATTCCGGCGGAAAATTCGTGATATCACCTATAGTCCCCAGATGTACATTATTTTTATCCAGATTATCAAGTTCATTATGGATAGATTGGATCAATAATGAAATCAGGGCATTAATCTCTTTTTCCGGCCGGTTCCAGTTCTCCGTGGAAAAAGCATATAATGTAAGATACCGGATATCGGCTTCACCACAACCTTCGATAACGCTTCTTACCGCCTCCACGCCATGCTGGTGACCGTAAATTCTCTCCTTACCCTGAATCTTAGCCCATCTGCCGTTACCATCCATGATAATGGCGATATGTTGCGGTAGTTTTTTCGTTCCGGCAGTCCGAATTTTTTCTAATAACTCTGACATAAATGATATTATCGTTTTCTGTGTTTGGTCCGGCGAATCTTGGGTTTATGCTTTAAATCGCAATATTTATCCTCATTGCCGAATTTAAAAGTTACTGAACCTCCCAAAAAAGAATAGAGGTCTTTGGTGGTAATATTTCCTCTTCCGGTACCGGCCGGGTGTACAAACGGCGAACGGTCGGCAAGATCAGCCACAATATCACCCCGGGCATCTCTCAACAAGTCGTTATCGTAATAGTTACCGCCTACGTCATCCAAATAATCAGTAAAAGTGTAGCGCATTCCCCATTCTAATCCGAACGATATATAGCGTCCTATATTCACTTTGACTCCTAATCCGAAAGGAATGGCAACACTGGTCAGCGAATAAAAATCCTTTTCTCCTTCCATTCCCTGTCCTTCGGTACCCAACGGCTGCAGATCGTAATACTGACCGTTCAGTTCCGCCTGCGGATTAAATGAAAATACGGCAATACCGGCGAAAATATAGGGAGTGATCCGGTTTCTTCCGGAAGTATTGTAGAGGTTAAAAAAATTCAGTTCCACTTCCGCTCCGATTTCCGTGATCGGGGATCTGAAGCTGAGGTTCCGTTCGTATTGGTTGTTATTGCGGTAATCGCTGGCAGCCACATTGGCAAAAAGGATATTGGCTTTTAAGGCCCATCTTGGATTAAAATTATAACGGTAAAGTATGCCTCCCACCAGTTTCGGATTCGCAAAAAGGGAGGTGGGATTGAGATCACCAATATAAAATGAAGTCCCAAAAAAAGGGCCTACTTCGGATTTCTGGGCATTTAAGCTCAAACTGCATATCAATAAAATAAATAAGTAAAGCAGTTTTTTCATCCTGGTTTTATATTGTTATGATACACCGCTATGATTAACGGGTTATGGCTTGATATATTTTATTACGTGTACGTAAATTAAACAAAAAAAGGAGCCTTAAGCACCTTTTTTTAACATTAAACTCTTTTAATTTCCAAATTAAGCTGATTTATTTCACTAAATCAACTATTGCTTTAAATGCCTGTGGATTGTTCATCGCGAGATCGGCGAGGGTTTTGCGGTTCAGTTCAACTCCCTTCTTTCCTAACATGCCCATGAAGGCGGAATAGGATAAGCCGTGCTCACGTACACCCGCGTTGATACGGGCAATCCATAAACTTCTAAATGCTCTTTTCTTATTTTTACGATCACGATAGGCATATTGTTGTCCTTTTTCCCACGTGTTCTTTGCAACGGTCCAAACGTTTTTACGTTTACCGAAGTACCCTTTGGTACGTTTCAAAATCTTTTTTCTTCTTGCTTTTGAAGCAACATGATTTACTGATCTTGGCATAAATTCTCCTTTCTTTTTACGTCAGCGGTTTATAAAACTCTTTGGTGCTGATAGTAAAGTTAATAATTCTGGTTAACAAACACCCAACATTTGTTTGATGTTCTTTTCATCCACCTTTTCTGCAATCACGGAATAAGCTAAATTACGCTTTCTTTTCTTACTTTTTTTGGTAAGAATATGACTGTGATAAGCATGGTGTCTTTTTACTTTTCCGGTACCTGTCAGGGTAAATCTCTTCTTGGCAGCGGATTTGGTCTTAATTTTAGGCATTTTCAAGTAATTTTAAGGTTAATATTTAGAGTTTAATGTGTGCTATTTTTTGGGATTCAATATCATGATCATACGTTTACCTTCAAGCTTAGGCATTTGCTCCGGTTTACCGTATTCTTCCACGGCTTTGGCAAATTTCAGCAGGATCAGTTCCCCCTGGTCTTTATAAACGATAGATCTTCCTTTAAAGAAAACGTCCACTTTTACTTTGCAACCTTCTTTAAGGAATTTGATGGCATGGTTGCTTTTAAATTCAAAATCATGCTCATCGGTTTGAGGACCGAGCCGTATTTCTTTCACGACTACTTTAGCCGATTTGGCTTTGATCTCTTTTTGTTTTTTCTTCTGCTCGTATAAAAATTTCTGGTAATCCATTATTTTACATACGGGCGGATTAGCTTGCGGTGAAATTTCCACCAGATCAAGTCCCTGCTGTTCGGCCATAGCCAAAGCTTCGCGGAGAGAGACAATCTTAGGTTCCATATTATCACCCACGACTCTGATAATCGGAGCGGTAATATATTGATTGATCTTATGAGCTGCTTCTTTCTTAGGTGGGGCTCCTCTGCGTTGATAGGGCCTGTTCATTTGCGTTGCGATACTGATTCTCCTTTCTTATTTTAATTATAAAAACTTTATTTATAAAAAATTGGGTGCAAAAATACACATTTTTTCGATTACTTTACCGGATGGATATATTTTTCTCATAAACAATTTCTTCCGGTTAAAGTTCGGTAAATGCTCTTAACAAAAATTTCAAAATGTTATACAGCAATATATAGCCATTCGGAAACAATGTTTTTTACGGATAATCCGAATTCTCATTTATCCAGATCCTTTAATATTTCCTGTCTCAATATACCTAATGCCGCTACGGATGCACGCTGGATAACGGTTTCCCGTCCTCCGGCAGTACCGAAATGGAAAAGCCTGGTTGTTAACCTGGTAGGAGTGGCTACCGCGATCCAAACAGTACCTACGGGTTTTTCTTCCGTTCCGCCGTCAGGGCCGGCTATTCCTGAAACCGCAATACTGTAATCCACGTCAAACAATCCCATGACGTTGATCGCCATGTCGCTTACGACCGGTTCACTCACCGCGCCGCTTTTTTTCAGGTTTTGTTCCCTAACATTCAGGATTTCCCTTTTAACAGCATTGGAATAACTCACTACAGAGCCTTTGAAATAAGCCGAACTTCCCGGTATCGAAGTAATAAGCCGGGATATATTTCCTCCTGTACAGCTTTCCGCCACGGCGACCATACCGCCGCTTTTCCTAAGTAGATCGCCGACCACCTCTTCGATCTGGTTATCCTCGTACGACCAGATATAGGGAGCGGCAATACTGGATAATTCTTCAATTTCTTTTTGTAACTCGGATTGAAGTTTTTCTTTATCAATACCGGTTCCGGTTAATCTCAACCTGGTAATACCGGGTCGGGGCAGATAAGCTAATTTTATATGGGAAGGCAAATTGAGTTCCCAGGATTCCAGTAAATCGGAAAGGTCGCTTTCCCCGATACCGGTAGTCTGAACCACCTTGTGGATAATAAACTCTTTCCGTGGAAAACGTTGAAGTAAGCGCGGTATTAATTCATTATCCATGATCCCTTTCATTTCAAACGGAACACCCGGTAAAGATACCAGTATTTTACCCTCTTTTTCCAGCCATATACCCTGCGCGGTTCCGTTATGATTAGGAAGCGTAACAGATCCTTCCGGCATCAGGGCCTGTAACCTGTTGCTTTCACTCACTTCAATTCCCCGCCTTCCGAACATTTGTCGAATTAAACGCAAAACTTCCTCATTTTCAACCAGTTTAGTATCAAACAATTCAGCCAATACTTTTTTAGTAATATCGTCCTTAGTTGGGCCTAATCCTCCCGTAAGCACAACCAGGTCTGTCTTCGTAAAGGCATTGGTAACAGCAGATTTAATTTCTGATTCTTTATCTCCGATGATCATGATTTCCTCTACAGGAAAGCCGTGGGAGTTAAAACGTTCGGCCATGAACGACGCGTTGGTATTTACCACCTGGCCTATCAGGAGTTCGTCTCCTATATTGATAATTATCATAATGTTTTTTCTATATTGACCGGCTTCCATTTAAATGCGAGGTAAGCCAGGTATACCGTAATACAAAGCAACACAATAAGAGCTCCGGCTTGTCTGCCTCCTAACAAAGAACTGGCCCAGGTCATTAAAGGCGGGATTATAGCACCTCCCACAATTCCGGTAACCATCAGACCCGAAATATCATTGGCTCTTTCGGGACGAGCCTGCATCGCTAACGAAAATATTATGGAAAAAATACTGGACATGGCGTAACCTGTCAACCCTATAAGCACGAGCATAGGCCATTTTCCGGTAACGAAAATAAGTACTGCCAGTGCCGCTAAACCTAATATAACATGGATCCTGAAATATTTCAAAGCATCCATCTTGATCAGAAGAGCGGTACCTATAAAAGCTCCGATGGTACGACACGCGAAATAAACGCTCGGCGCATATCCGACGCGTTCCACAGGCAGATTCAACCGTTCCATCAACAGTTTTCCCGATACCATATTTACGCCCACGTCGATACCCACACAAGCTACTATACCCAGAAATAATAAAAGGATAGTCTTATCTCCCAATAGTTTAAAAGACTCCTTTACAGAAGTTGCAGAACTGGAGACCTCTTTTGGAATGGAAGTGAATAAAAGCCATAAACCGGAAAAAAGCGTAATGAAACCGAAAATGGGCAGCATATACATCCAGTTACCTAAACGGGCCGCGGCGAAACCGGCAATAAACGGACCGCAAAAAGAAGAGATCGCTTTTACCACCTGCCCGGCGGTAAGCGCGCTGGTTAACGATTTGCCGGTTACCACATTCGAAACCAAAGGATTCAGAGAAACCTGCAAAATGGTATTACCTATTCCCAGTAAGGCAAATGCCACAAAACAAACATAAATATTGAGGTTATTCAGGGTAAAAAAAGGCAGGAACATCCCGATAATAGTAATCAGCATGCTTAGAAGTACCGTATTCTTCCTGCCGATCTTGTTCATTAATCTCGCGGATGGAATTGCCAGTAGCAAAAACCATATGAAAACCATGCTTGGAAGGAAGCCGGATAATCTTTCCGAAAGGCCAAAACCATCTTTCACATAACTGGTGGCAATACCGACCACATCCACAAAACCCATAACGAAAAAACCAAATACCAGCGGTAAAAGCGACCAGACAAGAGATTTGTTCTTCATGCTTTATTATTTAAAGTTTGAGGACAAAATTACATGTTTTTTTGGAATAACCACTATAAAGAAAAACAGGGTGGATTACAGCCGCAACAATCATGAAAGGATCAATTGTAAAAAAATAACAAATTATCTTCTACAACATCGCACGGTCAGATAATACCGGACTCTGTTCGAGGTATTCGGCATTATCCGCATATATGTAAAGAAGTGAACCTTCCTTGATCGTGTTGATGATAGGTTTGGTAACATCACGAGGTAAAGCCGGACATCCCTGACTTCTCCCCAGTCTTCCCGCCCACCTTATAAAAGATGGATCGGAATAATCGGCACCGTGTATCACGATAGCGCGTTCTTTTGCTTTATCGTTAATGTTTTTTTCCAAACCGTTCAGGACAAGAGAATAGCCGTTATTTCCCTGATAGGTGTTGCCGGTAAGATAAAAGCCCAATGAACTTTGATTGGATCCTTTTCTGTTGGAAAAGGAAACCGCGTAATTGTCTCCACTGTTTTTTCCATGTGAAACATACGAAGAATAAAGTAATTTTCTTTGTTTTAAGTCCAACACATAAAACCTTTCTTCTGTGGAAGGCTTTGAAAAATCGATCAGGGTCAATATATCTTTATTGGAAGCTTCTATTTTTTCGTATCCGGCCATCGCCTGTTCAAAAGCTTCGTAATTTATCGTATTTTCCAGTTGCATCTCGTAATAGAGTTGCTCGGTAGTGTTTAACGGTATAACCAGGGGAACCGAGTGATGGATCCAGCCGTAACTTAAAGGAAAAAAGAGCATTAACAGCAGTATGAAAAATCTTTGCATTTTGGTAATTAAAAATTCTGAATTACAAAAATACAAAAAAATTCAATACAAAGTATCATTCAATCACGACTATAAGTGTTTGATCGATGGGACCCCAATTATAAATGAACTCGGCATGGGAAGAAGCATTCCTCACGCACATGTGGGAACGTGGTATAGTACCCAGGGTCTGACTGTATTCGATAATGGATTCCCGTGGTTTATTCACCGGAACTCCGTGAACATATCCTCCGTTGCTAAATCGGCTGGCATGAGGAGAGAAGCCGCCGATATTGGAGGTACCATCCACCAGATAATACATTTTCACCTTTTTTTCCTGTACCACAAAAATGCCCAGAGGGGTTTCGTGTTGGTAAGGAGGACGGTGTACCCCGGTAGTAGCAGGGTTCATACTGCGTATTTTCCAGGTGGAACCTATCTTTTCCAATACCGCGGTATTCTGGTTGTGCCGGTCGACGATAACCACTTTGGAAAAATGACGTACCGAATCAGCTATTCTTTTAACATATTTTTTAGGAATCATCCATTCGTCTCCTATGTAGATACATTCGGCGCGATAAAAATTACTGTCTTCGTCCAATATTTTAATAAGAGAGCCGTCGGTAGCGTATCTTTCGGGTTTTTCCAGATCATTGACCAGATAAAGCGGTATGGATTGGTAACGTTCGACTCCGTACGGGTCCTGAAGATTATTATATTCATTCCGTTTAACGTTCCTGGCTAACGGAGCCAGTCCATTTACATTTTTACGATTTTGTACGATACCCCAGGAAGAAGGTTCCCGTTGGGCGGTTTCAATCACTTTAATATGATCTTTTATTTTATCCCACTGAAATTCCCGTGTCGTATCTTTATATGGATAGGTGTCGTCAAGAGTATATTTATCGTATGTTAGATCTTTTTCTAATGCCACTACAATGGGTTCCGGTTCTTTTGGCTGATTGTGAACCGTTTGCACCGAATCTACGGAAAGATTATCCTGGGATGATCCTTTTTCTGCCTTTTGTGAACATGAACCTAATAAGAGAAGAATAAAAAAAGATAGGAGATGTATCTTTTTCATAAATTAGTTATTTGAGTTTATGACTATAATATTTTATAAATCAACAAGAAAAGGATTTCTTTGTTCAAACCTCAAAAGTAAATTAAAAAAGTTAAATTTGCAGTTCATATTAAATTTTAATGAAAAAAAATTTATTATTCCTGATCCTGTTCGGAGTTTTTATACAAATTTTCTTGTCCTGTAAAAGAGAAGAAAGTTTGCCGCCGGTTATCACGATGGAAAAACCGCTTTCAGGGAGTCTTTTCGAGGTAGGAGACAGTATATTTTTCCAGTGTAGGATTACCTCTGAAACTACTATCGAATATGCTGAAATCGCAATTTATTCCAATAGCGGCCCCACCAGCGGAACTTCACTGTTCTATCGACCATCAGGGCTATCGGCGGTAATCAGCGGTTATTATCCGATCGATGACTTTACACTTGTATCCGGAGAATATTACTTGCATTGCAATGTAAAATCAGATGGAAAAATCAGTACGGGATCCGTAAAAATCCGTATTAACGGCATTCCTCCCAAACCTTTGGGGTTAATAGCAATCAATAAAGTTTCTTCGCTTTCCACGAATATTTATCATATCGATTCTGCCGGTAATCCCCAGTTATGGACTACCATCTATGGTGATTTTTTCGATGCCCGGATCGATAATTTATATCAACAGTTATACTTTTTCCCTTTGAAGAACGGGGAAATGCAGGCGATCGACCTTTATACCAAAAGAACCAAATGGAGCCTTTCTCCGGGTTCATCTCCTTCCCAGCAATGGTTCAGGGGAATAGAATTGATCGATAACCGGCTTTATGTAGGAGACTACGGATCAAATATTACGGTCTACAGCCATGATAAAAGTATTTTACAGGTCATGGAAGCCCTGCCATTTTATACCGCAAAGCATTTTTTACGGATTAATTCTTTTACTTTATATTACCAGAAACCCTTACGTTCCGGCGACCATAACAGGATACTGGTATACAATATGGGAATGAACCTCGTCCAGAATATGATCTTTGACCATGAACTTATTAAATGGTATGAAAAAGATGATAATACGGTTTATCTTTTCTATAATACCGAAAATGGATTTGAGATCGCGTATTTATCCTACTACATGGCAGGCATTAATGTGTTGAGAACAATCAACGGCCAAACTTTGAATGATGTGGAGCAACTCTCGGACGGGCAATTCCTGTTGGCCACTCAGGAAGGAATATGGTCATACCGGCCTTTCTCCGGCCACGGTATTACGATGTTAAATGCCAAAGGAAATGTTACTGTACTTGAAAAAAATGAAAACCTTACCCACGTAGCCGCCGTATCGGGACGTGAACTCTTTTTCATCGAGATGCCATTGGGAAATACAATAAATTCGGTGATGCTTCCTTACGAGATCGAAAAAATATTCTGGCATATGGATAAATAAATTCCTGTGGGGAAATTGCGTATTGATAATATCCAAAAAATTTACTTTTTGTCATCCTGAACGTAGTGAAGGATCTATATTGTATTGACTACAGGATTATTCGCTTCATTCAGAATGACAGAAAGTATTTCATATCAACTTTTTATACAGCCTCATTACTTTACAAATCATCAAAAGCAATTAGGATGTTATCCCAGGCAGGTTACCAAATTACGGTCTCCGTAAGCATCGTCAATCTTGCCCACTGAAGGCCAGTATTTATCATCATGCGGAAGCGGAAAAGCAGCTTTTTCCCGGTTATAAGGCCTATCCCACATATCATTGCATATAACGGCCATGGTATGGGGAGCGTTTTTAATAACATTCTCTTTTTTATCGGCGCGACCTTCTTCAATTTCCCGGATCTCTTCCCTGATCGCGATCATGGCGTCACAAAAACGGTCTAATTCACTTAACGGCTCGCTTTCGGTAGGTTCCACCATTAGAGTGCCATGCACCGGAAAAGCTACGGTTGGAGCGTGAAATCCGTAATCCATCAATCTTTTGGCGATCTCTCCGACCAATACGCCCGCGCTCTTTTCAAACTCATTGCAATCCAATATCAATTCATGGGCGCACATCCCTTCGGAACCGGTATACAATATTTTATAATGTCCTTCCAGCCGTTTTCTGATATAATTGGCATTAAGGATAGCGTAACGGGTAGCATCGGCAAGGCCGTCGCCACCTAACATTTTCATATAGCCGTATGTAATCGGTAAAAGATAAGCGCTTCCGAAAGGAGCGGAAGAAACTTCACTGCCGTGTTTTCCACCCGTTTGTACCAATACGTGATTGGGAAGGAAATCGACCAGCTTTTCCGAAACGCCTATCGGACCAACACCGGGACCGCCACCGCCGTGAGGCATGGCAAAGGTTTTATGCAGATTCAAATGACAAACATCGGCACCCATAAAACCGGGAGAAGTTAATCCTACCTGGGCGTTCATATTCGCCCCGTCCATATAAACCAAACCGCCGTTATCATGAATAATATTGATAATGTCAAGAATTGCCTCTTCAAATACGCCATGAGTAGAGGGATAAGTGACCATAAGGCAGGAGAGGTTATCGCGGTAAAGTTCCGCTTTCTCTTTGAGGTCGGCCACATCTATTTCACCTTCCGCAGTTGATTTCACCACTATTATTTTGTTGCCCGCTTTCACGGATGAGGCCGGATTCGTACCATGTGCGGAAGCAGGGATCAGGCAGATGTTACGGTGTGCTTCTCCACGGCTGATATGGTAATTCCTGATCACCATCAGTCCTGCGTATTCGCCGGCAGCACCCGAATTGGGCTGGAAAGACATCGCGGCAAAACCGGTAATCTTACTAAGCCACTGATCCATTTCGCGGATAATTTCCAGATAACCTTCAGCCTGGTCAGCCGGTACAAAAGGATGGATTCCTCCTGCTTCCGGCCAGCTCAAAGGCAGCATCTCAGCCGCTGAATTCAATTTCATGGTACATGATCCCAGAGGTATCATAGCCCGGTTGAGGGAAAGATCTTTAATCTCCAGTTTCTTCATATACCGCATCATGGCCGTTTCGGAATGGTATTTCCTGAAAATATCCTGTTTCATAAAGGAAGATTTTCTTTCGACCTGAGCCGGGACATGGATGGTTTTCCGGCATTCTCCTTCACATTTTACCGGCTCGTATTTTTTACCGGCAACGGAAGCAAGTATATTCAATATCTGGTTAATGTCTTCTAATGTGGTAGTTTCATCAAGTGCAATAGTAAAACAGGTATCGCACCAGTAGTAGAAATTGATCCGGTTACTTAACGCTCTTTCTCTTAATTTTTCTATGGATACACCATCCGGAACTTCCAGGCATAATGTATCGAAATAATATTCATTGTATTGTTTATAACCATATTTTACAGCTTCTTTTTCCAGAACGCCTGCCAGGGTGGTAATACGGAGAGCCATATCTTTTAATCCGTCCGGACCGTGCCACATACCGTAAAATCCCGACATCACGGCCACCAAAGCCGAAGCGGTACAAATATTGGAAGTTGCCCTTTCGCGTTTGATATGTTGTTCCCTTGTTTGGAGGGCCATGCGGAAAGCGCGGTTACCCTGCGCATCTACGGTAATTCCTATAATTCGTCCCGGAATCTGTCTTTTAAAATCTTCTTTACATGCGAAAAATGCAGCAGCAGGACCACCATATCCCATAGGAATACCAAATCTTTGGGTAGAACCTACCACACAATCCGCGCCCCATTCTCCGGGAGGAGTGAGGATGGATAATGATAGCAGGTCGCAGGCTACTCCTACGAAAATGTTATAAGCTTTGGCCCGGGCCACAAATTCAGAGTAATCGTGGATAGCACCATGTTGATTAGGATATTGCACCATTGCCCCGAAGAAGGTTTCATCAAGTTTCACCTGATCGGCTTTACCGATCACCAGTTCTATATCCAGGGGTTCCGCATTGGTTTTAAGCACACCTATGGTATAGGAGAAAACATCTTCCGAAACGAAAAATTTCTTCACCTCATTTTTAACGGCTTCCCTGCTACGGCTGTTAAAAAACATCAGCATCATTTCTCCTGCCGCCGTCGCTTCATCTAAAAGAGAAGCATTGGCAATGGGTAAGCCCGTTAATTCGGAGATCATGGTCTGGTAATTCATTAAAGCTTCCAAACGTCCCTGTGAGATTTCAGCCTGATAAGGAGTATACGAAGTATACCATGAA
>CALECM010000022.1 GCA_937949745.1 uncultured Bacteroidales bacterium
ATGCAAAATAATGATTGGACAATAACTTATACGGGAAAGTAATAGCTGATTAATACTAATTTCAATAATAGCTCTGCCATTTCTGCAGGGCTATTATTTTGCATTTAAAATGATTTAATCGTGTCTTTAGTCCATTTCTTAATGAAAATATTAATACCGAAGACTCACTGTAAAAATGGTTCTATCTTTCTGAGCTGTTAATATCCTTCTATCACTCTTGCCAGATTCCAGCGAATGAAAATAATACTATCCCGTACACTCATCTGAATTAGTAATCTAAAGTTTGCCCATAATATAAAATATTAGTAACACAATCAGGAATACGGCTATAAATCCTCCGAAAAATGTTACATATTTAATCAAAATATTTTTTTCCTCTTCTTTTCTTTTTTCTTTTAATTTCCTGTTTCTTTCTTCTAATTCTTCAGGTGTTATTTTAGGGTTGATTGTGGGTTTATTTACCCTAACATTTTTATTTTCATTTCGTTTACGCCGCCAATAGCTATTCCGCATTTCCCGGTTTTGTTTGTCTCGCCGTATCATATCCAAAACATGTTCTGCAAAGCTCATATTCTAATTTAAATTTTCCAAAATCATTTTTAGCTGTTTCTTTATGGTCGACGACTTGCAATTAGGGAAGAAGAGAATTCTGGACCAAGAAATTTTGAAATCAGTTAATCACTTTCTATAACTTACTCGCTCATAATCACAATATGATTGTTCATGGCTAATATCACAGTATACTATTTCCCTGTCATTTTTTCTTTTATATTGGATATATTTGGGTTTATTTCTTGTCAATTTATGTAAGTTGGCGTAAATTGGTGTAAAATTATTACACAACTTAGGATTCTCTTTTTAACACTCGCACAGTCGTAGTACAAATGTGGTACAAAAATAGGCAAAATAGTATATAAAACAATAAATAACGATAGGGATTTATCAACTTGAATAACTTTATCTAATTAATTTACATATATTTAGATATTTTAAGTTGTTGTTGATTCGGTGGGGTTATTTCCCGATACAGAACCTTCCGAAAATATTCTCCAGAATATCGTCGGTGGTGGTTTCGCCGACGGCTAAACCAAGGTAATGTAACGCTTTCCGGACTTCGATCGTGATGAGGTCGGTGGGGAGGGTATTGGCAAATCCTTCTTCGATAGACTGTATAGCTTCCAGGATGTGGAGCATGATATCGTAATGCCGGGCATTAGTGAGGAGCGTGGTGTCGGTCATTTTGTGTTGGTTGACGTATTCCACGAGCGCATCGGTGATAAAGTTGAGGTTCACGTTTCGTTTGGCGGATATGTAGATTACGTCATATTCTTCCCATTGCGTGAAATGGTGAGGGATCTCATTGAGTTCGTCTATTTTGTTTGCCACGATGATGAACTTCTTCTCCGACAAGTCGATTTCATTTTCCAGGAATACCATTTCCGTTTCGATATCTTTGAGGGAAGTGTTGGTGATGTCGATCATGTAAAGGATAATATCCGCTTTTTCGATAGCTTTGTAAGTCCGTTCGATACCGAAATTCTCGATCTCATCGTCGGAGTTCCGGATACCGGCCGTATCGATAAAACGGAATGTGATCCCTTCGATGTTGTATACATCCTCGATTGTGTCGCGGGTGGTTCCGGGAATATGGGAAACGATGGCGCGGTCGTCGCATATAAGGGCGTTCAATAATGTCGATTTTCCCACATTGGGTTTTCCGATAATAGCCACAGGGATCCCGTTTTTCAATACATTTCCTAATTTGAAAGAGGAGAGGAGAGTATTCACCTCACTTTTGATCTGTTCAAGGAGATCGCTGAGTTGTAATCGGTCGGCAAATTGCACGTCTTCCTCGCTGAAATCCAGTTCCAGTTCCAGAAGGGAAGCGAAGTTGACGAATTGGGTGTGGAGTTCACTGATCTCCCGTGAGAAATTTCCTTTTAGCTGATTGATAGCCAATTTGTGGGATACTTCCGATTGCGAATCGATCAGGTCAGCGACAGCTTCCGCCTGAGGAAGATCCATTTTCCCGTTCAGGAAGGCTCGCATGGTAAATTCGCCGGGATTCGCCAGCCGGGCACCTCCATCGAGAAGCATTTCTACTATTTTTTTCTGGATATAAGCCGAACCGTGACAGGATATTTCTACCAGATCTTCGCCCGTATAGGAATGAGGATGGACAAACTTGGTCAGAACCACCTGATCTATCAGTGCTTCACTGTCATACCATTCTGCGAATCTGGCGCTTTGAGCCGGTAATGCCATGAATCCGGTTTCTTTTTTTAGATACCGGTCGACAATGGGAAAAGCATCATCTCCGGAAATCCGTATTACCGCAATGGCACCCACTCCCTGAGGGGTGGAAATACTGCAAATGGTATCTGCCCTGTTCATAATCTTATGTTTTAGATTTTTTAAATAAGGCAAAAATAGTATAAAAAGTTTAGTGTCAATTTTTTTTTATGGCTTGCGGATAGAAGAAAAATTCCATTATTTTACCTTTTTTGTATGGTATATTATTCTTTGGCTGCATGTTTAGGAATTCTTTCCCTATTCAGTACTCTATCATCTTCTTTCCTGTAAACCATACCCACGATCAGGGGAAATATGAACAGGGTAAAAATAGTGGACAGGATCAATCCTCCGATGATGACGATGGCTAACGGACGTTGGGCTTCCGAACCTATACCGTGCGAAGTGGCAGCCGGCAACAGGCCGATAGCAGCCATCAGTGCCGTCATGATCACGGAACGGAACCGCGATTTTACGCTTTCTTTCAGGGATTGTTCTACAGGGAGATGCTTTTTAAGATTCTGCTTGATATCGGAGATCATGATGACTCCATTCTGGATACAGATACCGAAAAGCGCGATAAAGCCTACACCGGCGGCTATGGAAAAATTCATCCCGATAATGAGCAGGGCTAATATCCCTCCCACGGCGGCGAAGGGCACGTTAAGCAGGATAATACCCGCGTCTTTTACGTTACCCATCAATACAAAGAGCAGGATGAAAATAATGATCAGGCATATCGGTACCACCTGAGCCAGCCTTTTCGTAGCCCGTTGCTGGTTTTCAAAATCACCCGTCCACTTTAATGAATAGCCGGCCGGTAATTTCACAGATGCCTTTACTTTCTCCTGGGCTTCGCTGATCGCGCTTCCCATATCCCGTCCCCGTACCGAGAATTTCACCGCACAAAACCTCTCATGGTTATCCCGGTAAATGATGAGCGGTCCGGTGATGAGATTGATGTCGGCCAGTTCCTTGACAGGGATCAGAGTACCGTTCATGGTGGGAACCATAATCTCCGCGATCTCCGTTTCGCTTTTCCTGAAAGCTTCCTGGTACCGGACGACGATGTCGAATTTCCTTTCGTCTTCATAAAGTACCGAGGCCGTTTTGCCGCCTATGGCCATTTCTATAATTGATTGCACATCTTCTTTCACCACGCCGTAGAGTGCCAGCCGTTCTTCATTCAATTCTATGCGAAGTTCCGGCTGTCCGATATTATTAATGACGCCGAGGTCTTCAATGCCTTCCACCGTAGCCATTATTTTTTCAATTTCCACCGCTGTCTTCTCCGCCTGGTAAAGATCTTTGCCGAATACTTTTACCGCAATGGATCCTTTTACCCCGGAAGCGGCTTCTTCCACATTGTCCGAAATAGGCTGGGAAAAATTGAAATTGATTCCCGGATAATACAATGCCAGCATATTCTGCATCTGATCGATCAACTCTTCTTTGGAAAGTTTGCTTTTCCATTTTTTTTCCGGATGAAGGTCCACATGTAATTCGATATTATAAAATCCCGTGGCATCGGTTCCGTCGTTCGGTCGTCCCGTTTGAGATAAGACCTGCCTCACTTCGTCGTAAGCCGCAACTTTTCCCCTTAATTCATTGGCAATTTTCACCGATTCGTTCAGCGCGATGCTTTGCGGTAATGTCGCCCTTACATAGATAGACCCCTCGTTTAATTGCGGCAGGAACTCACTGCCCAGGAAACTAAAAGCGTAGATCCCGATGACCGCGGTTACCAAAGCGACCGGTAAGACTATTTTCCGGTAGGCATAACTTTTATCAAAAATCCTGATCACGAATTTTCTTACCCAATTTAGGAACGGATTATGTTTTTCCCTAACATTCTTTTTTAAAAGAGAAGCGGACATAACGGGAACAAGTGTAAGCGTGAAGATGAGGGCGCCCAGTAAAGCAAATCCGAGGGTGAAGGCTAGGGGAGAGAACATTTTGCCTTCTACTTTCTGGAAGGAGAAAATAGGGACCAGCGCCGTGATAATGATCAGTTTGGAAAAAAAGATAGCTTTGGCCCGGTCTTTCGCGGTATTGCGGATGATTCCCATTTTGGACATCCGGTTGAAAGCGGGCATTCCTACCTGCCGGGTTTTATGATCCAATGCCACGAAAATTCCTTCCACCATGACGACGGCGCCGTCTATGATAATTCCGAAATCTATGGCACCCATGGAAATCAAATTGGCCGACATGCCTTTCAGGCGAAGGCATATAAAGGCGAAGAGGAGAGACAAGGGTATCACGATGGATACGATGAGTGTTGTTCGCCAGTCGGCCATAAAAATCAATACGATAAAAATAACGAATAACATTCCTTCCAGCAAATTGGTCAGTACCGTATTTACGGACAGGTTAACCAGATCTTCACGGTCGTAGAAAGGAACGATCTCGACGTCTTCAGGTAAAATATCTTTATTGAGGAAAGCTATTTTGTCTTTTAACGCGGCGATCACTTCGCTGGGATTCTCGTCTTTACGCATTACCACAATTCCCTGAACCACATCATCTTCTTCCATTCTTCCGACCTGCCCTAAACGTGGAAGGGCGGATTCATGGACCATTGCCAGATGCTTGACCAGCACGGGCGCACCTTCGTTTTTTACCACGATATTTTCCAGTTCCCGGATATCGTTGATCAATCCGATCCCTCTTACTACATAGGCCTGAGCGCTTTTTGTGATGACATCCCCGCCTACGTTCACATTACTTTTGGATATGGCCTCATAAAGCTCCAGCGCTGTAATGTTGTAATGGAGGAGTTGGTTAGGATTAACACTGATCTCGAAAGATTTCACTTCTCCGCCGAAACTTACGATATCGGCAATGCCCGGCACGGAGCGCAGATTCCGGTCGATTACCCAATCCTGTAAGGTCTTTAACTCACGGACACTTTTGGTACGGCTGCGTAATGTATAACGAAAAATTTCGCCTGTGGGACCGTAAAGAGGTTGTACTTCCGGTTGAACTTCTTCCGGAAGATCGCAGTCGGTAAGAAGGTTGTATACCTGCTGGCGGGCAAAAAAATCGTCTACTTTATCGTCAAACATAATGTTGATCACGGAAAGTCCGAAAAGTGAAGTAGATCTGATATCCGTTTTTTTCTGCACGGAGTTCATCGCGATCTCAATGGGAATCGTGACGAATTTTTCCACTTCTTCCGCGCTGCGTCCCTGCCATTGCGTGATAATGGTAATTTTAGTATTGGTCACATCCGGATAAGCGTCGATAGGAGTATGCCGGAAAGACCAGAAACCGACGGCCGCCAGGATGATCGTCATAAAGTAGATGAAAAATTTATTTTTTAACGAGAAACTGATAATACTATCTATGAATTTATGCATATTTTCAAAGATTTATAAGGATTTCAGATGGATTATATCCGTAATCATTCTTTTACTTGCAGAGTCATTTATTTTAATTCATTATAGAGTAGGAGGGAGTTCCCAACCACGACCGTTTCCCCATCCTTCAATCCGCTGCTCACAAATACTTTTTCCCCGCTCCGGTTGGCGATCTCCACCTGCCTGACGGAGAATGTTTGGTCGGGATTTAGGATGACAACATGATCTTTGCCGTCTTCGAAGATGATCGCCCCGGAGGAAACGGTTGGCAGATGCTTATCTTCCGACTTCCAGAAAATGGATACACCCGCGAACATGCCGGGCTTTAATTGATATCCTGGGTTTTTCAATTTAATTCGTACACTCATCGTGCGGTTATTTTCATCCAGGATATTATATACTTTATCGATAGTACTATGGTATACCTGGTCCGGATAAGCAATGGTACTGATCTCGACCGGTGCCCCGTCATACACTTTGTTTATGTCCGTTTCGTAAACATTGGCAATGACCCATATTTCTTCTAATCCCGATATGGTGAATATTTCATCGTTTTTGTCCGAACGGATCTGCATTTCACGGTTGATGTTTTTTCCTACCACAAATCCTGATACCGGTGATTTGACAATATATTCCGAATTATCGGAAATGTTATGGATCTGTATTACTTCTTTCACCCGTTTCAATTCCGCTTCGGCGCTGATCAGTTCCTGTTTCGCGATCATTACATCCCTTTCGGAAGACATACCGGAATTGAACATATCCTGAGCCATTTTGTAATTGCGGGAGGTAACCAATACCTGTTGCCCGGCTTCTTTCCATTGTTTTTCATATTCCGCAACTTCACCGCTTTTGATCACGGCCAGTTCACTACCTTTTTCCACATAATCACCCAGTTCCACTTTTACCTGCGTCACATTTCCTCCGAATATAGGCACAATTTCAACGACTCTTTCTTCATCGAAAGTTATTTTACCGTTAAGGACCAGTCTGTTCTCTACTTCCTGTTCGGTTACGGTTTCCGTGGAGATAAGCTGACATAATTCCTCATTCAATACCAAAGAAGATTCTTTATGATCCGTTATAAAATCTTGTCGGCAGGAACTATTGATTAATAATAGAATGGTGAGACAAGCCAGGTATGTTTTATTTCTCATAATGTAATATTTTAACTTCCCATAATATAATTGAGCTCTTCGAGCATGAGCAATAATTCTTTTTCCGTGTCGTAAAGGTTGATCAATACGTCTTTGTAAGTTTCATAATAATCGATGAATTCAAGGATGCTGATATTCCTTTTCTGAAAATTCTCGTTGATCCCGTTCAAGATCAGCGCGAAACTTTTTTCCATTTCCACATCAAAATCCTGGTATAATGATATACTCATCTCAATTTTCCGGTAAATAGCGGAAAGTTCATTCCGGGCTTTGTTAAGGGTATACTCTTTTTGTACCTGATTTTGTAGTTGTTCATAGCGGGCGATCTTCACATTTCCCTGATTACGGTTAAAAACGGGAATTCCTATTGTGAATCCGATACCGAAATAGTTGTCCATGAAATTACCCTGCCGGTCATAAGAACCTTTGATACTGAATTCGGGAGCCCGCATCGATTTTTGCCATTTCAGATTTTCTTCGGCAGAGAGGATAGCGGTTTCCGCAATTTTGATGTCACTCCTGTTAGGCAACTGTTTTTCCATATCGGTAAAGGAAGGCAACCGGAATTCGAGTTGTTTTTCGATAAACTCATCCAGGACTGGTAAAATGTAAATATTTTCGGGAATATTGAGGAATACGGCAAGATTATGTTGAAGCGTAAGTTGTTCGTGCACCAGTTCTTTGTGTTCTTTTTTCAACAGGAACAACATCGCCTGTAAACGTGATTTCTCTAATAGTGAAATATGTCCTTCATCAAATTGTTTTTCGAAAACTTTCAGTAGACGTTCTATTTGTTCGATTTCCTGTGCGTATATGATCAGGGACTTGCTGATATAGTGGAACATGATCATTTCCGTTTTCAATTCCAGTTTGAGTTGCCTGACCAGCTCTTCATATTCGTAACGGGCGATTTGAGCGTTTGCTCTTTCCATTTTCACCTGTTTATTCCGCTGTCCGGCAAGGTTGATGACCTGTTCGATATCCACCATTTGCTGACCGTGTTTCCCGAAATCAAAATATTTGTGCGTGATGCCGTTATAAATGTTCTGTTCGAAGGAGATGGTCGGGTTTTCCATGGTTTTGGCCTGGATAGCTTCCGCTTCCGCCTTATCCACACGGTAATGTTCGGCCAGAAGAATAAGGTTATATTGCAGGAACCGTTCTTCTGCTTCGGGTAATGAAAGTTTTAGAGTATCGGTTTGAGAGAAGGTTAAATGTGCACCCAGTATTAAAATATTCAAACATAATATCACGATTCTCATAAGCATTCGGTTTGGAATGCAAAAGTAGGGCAGCGGACTCTGATTGAAGAGAAATCGGGATTAAAATTGGATTAAAATCACAATATGGCTGATATAATGAGCTGATTGATAAAATAGTATATTGACTCGAACGGATAAAGCTATACAGAAAGTCATCGCTTTTTCTTGGCCGCATACCTGACGGCATGCGTGGTTTTCGAGGATGTTTTTGAGTTACCGGGCTGGAATGCCTACAGCATTCATGGTAAATCGTGTTTAATGCTGTAATGAGTTATATCGTGAATGCTCTTGTGTTTTGAAGTTTGGGAACATATTTTGACTCCGTATCCGTTATTTTTCCTTGGCCGCATACCTGACGGCATGCGTGGTTTTCGGGTGTGTTTTCGTGTTACCGGGCTGGAATGCCTGACGGCATTCATCGTTAATCGTGCTTAATGCTGTAATGAGTTATATCGTGAATGCTCTTGTGTTTTGAAGTTTGGGAACATATTTTGACTCCGTATCCGTTATTTTTCCTTGGCCGCATACCTGACGGCATGCGTGGTTTTCGGGTGTGTTTTCGTGTTACCGGGCTGGAATGCCTGACGGCATTCATCGTTAATCGTGCTTAATGCTGTAATGAGTTATATCGTGAATGCTCTTGTGTTTTGAAGTTT
>CALECM010000023.1 GCA_937949745.1 uncultured Bacteroidales bacterium
AAGAATCTGGAAAAACGTGATGAATAATGATTTCAGGAGAATAACCATATCCCGGATAATATAAATATGATGAGAATATACTTACTTTCCCTGTGTCTTCTTTTTTCATTCACTTGTAATGCCCAGTCCGTTAATTCCAAAAAGAAAAGGACGACGATTTATACGGTCGCGACAGCCGGTATGGATAATTTTCCCGACATTATGTTAGATGTGGTTACGGATCGCAATCCGGAAAATGATTATATGAATCTTTCCGTAACGGAAAATCATATTACGGCCCGGTATGATGCTGAATTAACCGATAATAGCGGTAATCTGATTGAACATTATTATATCCGTGAGTTGTTTACTACTATTCCGGCCGGAAACTTATCGGAAGGGACTTATTATTTACGGATTATGGACGGATTTGACCTTATAAAAGTATTCATTATCAGGAAGGAACCCCAATAATGTAATTCAAATTTATTGTTTATGATGGAATGGTTCCTATCTTTGAACGTGGTTACCATGGCTTTACTGGCAGGTGTTTTTACCTGGTTCATGACAGCCCTGGGAGCTTCTTTCGTTTTTTTCTTTAAAACCATTTCTCCAAAGGTATATACGGTGATGTTGGGATTTGCAGCCGGGATTATGCTGGCCGCTTCCTTTTTCTCATTGCTAGCACCCGCCATTGAAATGGCCCGGGAAAACGGGGATATTCCGTGGTTGCCGGCCGCCCTGGGTTTTTTGCTCGGAGGTTTTTTCCTGAGGATTATGGATATGGTGATACCTCACCTTCATTTAGGAGCACCTGATAGTACCAAAGAGGGTCCCAGGACCGGTCTCCAACGTTCCTGGCTGATGATATTTGCCGTTACGCTTCATAATATACCGGAAGGTTTGGCCGTGGGCGTCACTTTCGGGGCTTTGGCCGGAGGTGGCGATATTTTAAGTATTATGGCTCCGGTTACCCTGGCTTTGGGTATCGGGATCCAGAATGTACCGGAAGGTTTTGCTGTAGCCGCTCCGCTAAGGGGAGAAGGTTTTTCCCGCGCGAAAAGTTTTTTCTACGGACAATTGTCGGGGAGTGTGGAAATTCTGGGGGCGGTAGTAGGGGCGCTCATCGCTTCTTCCATGACCATGATATTACCTTACGCGCTTTCATTTGCTGCGGGCGCCATGGTCTATGTTATCATAGAGGAAATGATACCGGAATCTCAACAGTCCAGGCATTCCGATCTGGCTACCATGGCCACGATGCTGGGATTCATCGTAATGACGATCCTTGATGTGGCATTGGGATAACGGTCAATTGGCAGATGCAAGGGTATAGAACATCCTGATTCCCGTTTCAAGGATTTCATTGGGGAAATCGTAATTTACGTCGTGCAGGGCGGGACAGTCGGTGCCGGCTCCCAAACCAAACATCGCTCCCGGATATTTTTGGGTCAGGAAACCAAAATCCTCACCCCACCTGTACGGACTTTCAATTTCTTTATATGGATATCCGTTAATTAATGCAGCTTCCTTTATACGTGAATAAGCGTACGGATCATTCTCTATAGCGCTGAAAGGTTCAAGCCAGTGGATATCAAATTCTATTTCATCGTTTTGGGATATGATGCGATTGATATCCTTTTCTATTTGCCGGAGTGTCTTTTGTAAAATGTGGTCGTTTTTGGCCCTGAAGGTCATCCGGATAACACCGCTTCCGGCAGCTACACCGAAAGCTTTTTCCCCAAGATGTATTTCGATGACCGTGGAAAGGAAATAATCATCGCAGCAGATATCGGTATTATCATATTCTTTGATCCGCTGAAGGATTTCAAAAGTAAGATCCACCGGGGACAAACCGGATGCAGTCTCAGCCGCGTGGGTAATTTTGCCGTTAATGAATAAATCGAAACTGATTGCCGAACAGGAAAATCCCCCTTCCCGGCATAAGATTGTATTACGGGGTTCTCCCGGAATATTGTGTAATGCGTATATCCGGTCTATCCTATAAGAATCCAAAAAACGGGAGTCCAGTAATGAACGGGCTCCCTGTCCGGTCTCTTCGGCGGCCTGGAATAACAGTAAGATTCTCCCTTTGGTAAGCGGTTCCAGGTAAAGTTGCCGGGCCAATCCGAGAAGTATGGTGGTATGTCCGTCATGGCCGCATTTATGCGAGACGCCTTTTGTACGGGATGCATAAGCCATATCCGGATCTTCGTTTACCGCAATGGCATCGATATCGGCACGAAAAAGAAGGGTAGGGCCGTCACCGGAAAAAGAGTATTCAGCCAGAACAGTATGACTTTCTGGAAAAGTAAATATCTTATCGGGTTTATAACGGGAAAGGATTTCCACTATTTTGGAGGAAGTTTTTTCTTCCATGCCGGAAAGTTCTGCGAGGGAGTGGAGCGTTTCGCGAGTAAAAATGAGTTCTTGCATATATTTGTTTACATAAATCCTAATTCAAGTTTTGCCGCATCACTCAGTTTATCCATGTCCCATGGCGGATCGAAAGTAATATTAACGGTTACTTTACCTATATTTTCAATTTTAGAAACTTCTTCCTGTACTTCCAGCGGAAGGCTTTCGGCCACCGGACAATTCGGCGCCGTGAGAGTCATCAGGATATCCACATCACGGTTCTCTTTGACATCGATATCGTATATAAATCCCAGTTCCCAGATATTAACCGGTATTTCAGGATCGAATATGCCGCTTAATTTTTCTATAACTTTTTCTTTTAATTGTTCCATAATAATCCTTTTTAATTATGACAACGCTTTGTCTCTGAGTGAAGAGAATCCTTCTCCCAAAGTAGCGGAAGCATCCAGTACCGACATAAAAGCTTTATCGTCTATTTCGTGTACGAAATGGATCAGTAGCGGAAGTTGCTTCCGGGAAACCGTCGTATAGATGATTTTTTTCTCATGGTAATTATACATACCTTCCCCGTTAAGGTAAGTACCTCCCCGGTCGAGGTCTTTCATGATCCTGTTACGGATTTCTTCATAGTGATCGGAAATAATAATAACGGCTTTGGCGGAAGAAAAACCGGCCACCACTTTATCCGCTACGATACCCGTCAGATAGATTACGAACCAGGAATATAAAGGAATACTCCAGTCCTTGAAAACGGCCAGGGCGAATAATACGATAATGGAATCCACACAAATTAAGATGGTGCCTATAGGAATATGTTTTAAGTATTTGGAGATGATCGTGGCAATAATATCCGTTCCACCCGAAGTCGCGCGGGTCCTGAAAATCAATCCTACTCCGAGTCCTATCAACAACCCGCCGAAAAGAGCCATGATGAAATCTGCGGAAGGATCTGCTATCAAAGGTTGATATCCATACAAAAATTCAATGAGGGTGATGAAACCCGACAGCGAAATGATCCCGACGATCGTTTTCATCCCGAATTTCGGACCTAACCATAGCGTACCGATTATGAGAAGCGGTATATCCAGGGCGATACCTGAAAGTCCGATAGGGAAGCCGAATAAATGATGTAATATAATGGCGATCCCGTATACTCCTCCCGGAGCTAATTTCAGGGGAGAAATAAAAATGACCAGTCCCACGGCCATCACGAATGTGCCGATTACAATTGATCCGTAATCTTTAATAAGCTCTTTAGGGTTTACTTTTTCTCTTTTAAATCTGATACCCTCTTTAAAATCCTGTAAATTAGTCATATTACATATAATGATAACATTTCAAAGAAAGGCCGCAAAGTTACCACTATTATTTGGATTTAACAATGAACTATATTTTCTATCTTTGCACTTAAATTTCTGACAATGAAAAATGTTACGCTTATCAGCGACTGGAAATTGCGGGATCCTTATATCGGAATGTTTAAAGGCAGGTTAACCACGGTTTTACCCGATATTCGTATGTTCGACATCACCCATTCCGTGGATTATCAAAATATACAGCAGACGGCTTTTATTCTTCAGAATAGTTACACATCATTTCCGGAAGGCACGGTCCATATCATTTTAACGGGCTCCTTGTTTTCGTCGCCTTCGCTGCCGGTCGCTGTTTTATATGACGGGCACTATTTTCTGGGAGAAGATAACGGTATTTTTTCATTGTTGCTGGGTACGGAAATCAACTGGACAGCGTTCAGGTTTCCGGAATCAGAAGAAGGAAAACCGACGATATCGAATATAATCCGGATGGCCGAATGGATTTTTTCGGGACAACTTGAGGAACGGTCTGTTTCCCTTTCCGCTTTGAAGAGAAAATTATCGTATGTACCCGATTATTCACCTGTGGATAATAAATTGACAGGGCGGATCGTCTACATAGATTCTTTTTGTAATGCGGTCACGGATATTCCGGCAGGTATGTTTACCGAAGTGGCACAAAAAAGAGTGTTCACGGCCTTAGTGGGAAGAGGCCGGCATTTACAGTTAAGCAGATTTCATTCCGCTTACCAGGATCAGGAAGAAGACGTTTATTTAGTAGCAAATCGTATGGGATACATAGAAATTACCATGAACCACGGTAATATAGCCGCTTTGGCGGATTTGCATATCGGAGACGTGATAGAGATTAATTTCAAATAAAAAAGAACGCAATTTCTATGAATCAGAAATATGAACGATTAATTTACGGTTTTTTATTATCCGTTTCTATTATTCTTACACTCTATCCCTTTGTTCAAATAGGATTTACTATCTGGGACGACATGGAATATTATATGGTAGCGCTGCGTGGAAATTTCCATGAGGATGCCGTAAATAATGCCCTCAGGTCGGGCAGGTTTTATCACTTTCTGGTGAAACCTTTTTATTCTTTCGCCTATATTTTCGATAACTTTTATATCGCTAAATTCATACAACATGCTTCGCTCATCGTTTCTTACATTCTTTTTGCTTTAGTGGTCAGGAAAATATTCAAATCCGGATATTTCGCCCTGATTACTTTCTTAATGTTGATCACTTTTACGTCGGTGACCTCAAATTATCATATTCCTTTTATCTCTTATCCCTTTTATTTTACTTTCAGTTTTTCCCTGATCTTATTATCCCTGCTTTTATTTCTGAAATATACGGAAACTTCCGGTAATAAATATCTTGTTTTTTCGGCTCTGGTCTATCTGTGCGGCGTGATTTTTTTTGAGATATATGTGGAATTCCTGTTGTTGATGATCCTGTTCATATTGATCCGGAGCTGGAAATTGAGGGGATTGAAAGCTTCTTTTAAAGATAAACAGTTTTACAGGGAAATATTGCCTTTTATAGGTATTATCCTGGTATACGCGATAGCTTATTTATCATTTAATATCTATAATAACATCCATAATCCTGACCAAAAATATACCGGGAATATACTTGCCGCAAACTTTAGTCTTGCTAATTTTTTTACGGTATTATTCCATACCAACAGGGCAGCCTATCCTACTATTTTATACCAATATCACTATTATCAGATTTTATCTAATTCTTTACTGCTTTCCGGTCATATCGACAGCATTTGGTATATTATCAAACATTCGGAGATCAGCGCGCTGGTCAATGCCCTAATTCAGTGCTTCCTGTTTGTCATGGTTTATTTGAAAATGAAATTTGATATTTCATGGAAAAAAGTAGGAATAGCGGGAGTCTTGGCATTTTTATATTCGCTGGCCTGCCATTTCCTTATAGCCATAACGGAGAAATACAATGCATCATGGTATGAATGGATGAATGGATATGTGACGACCTATTTTGCTTATTTCGGTATTATGCTGATCGTGGCGCTGATTACCTACGCCGGGATCAAGTTACTTAATTTCCACAAAATTACCCGTTATATCGGGATCGGTATCTTTGCCATTGCATTATTCTGTCTCTCCCTGATTACTCAATATTCTAATGATCATCTGGCACGGGATTACCGGCATGTGCAGAATAATTTCTTCATGATGGATGAGATGATCAAAGAAAATGCATTTGATTTTATCCCGGAAAACGCTCTCGTTTATGCCGCCGACCTGAACCGTACTGCTTCCCTGTTAATGTCGGAAATCGGGGAGAGTGTATTGGATTGGGGAGAATATATAGAATTAAAATCCGGCAGGAAAATGGAATTATGTTTCCATGCCGGTAAAATGAATGAACTGTTATCGGCCGAACCGGATCGTGATGTTTTTGTGATCAACAAAGCCGAGTCCCGTAAAAGTCAGGACGTATTTATGGCTATATCAAAAATAAATCCTTTGCCGCAGCAAAACGGACCGGGAGAAGATTTATTATCAAAACTGAACAGTAGCGATACCCGGATCTATTACTATTCTCCTCTGAAAGAATTTCTTTTGGGCGTGGCTTTATCCGATACCATATCCGGTTCATTTATCATTCTGAACGAACAGGATACCGTTTCTGCGGTTTCAGGCGCCAATATCATATCCATCAAAAATGATAACCTGCATCGTAAAATTACATCCGCCCGTTTGAGGACGGACGGAGTATTTGTGCCCGGTTATTTTCTGGTTTCGGATATCAATACCCTGAAAGATCTGGAATAACCTGTGGATATTTACAGAGGTTTTACGGGAATACAGATATCGACCGAAAAATATTTTCCGCTCCCGGGATTGGGATGGTGATACAATTCGTATGGATTTGCATCTCCGGGTTGATATCCGCTTTCCGAAAGCCAATGGCACATGGTATTCCAGGCCTGTTCGAATTCTTCCGGATTTATTTCGAAATGCCCGACGGCAAATTTACCGCCCGGTACCGTCATCGTACCGATTTCTCCTTCCCCTTTAACATCTTCTCCGACTACAAGACATGCGCTTTGCCGTACATTTTCCATGGAAGTAACCGACGGGTCGTCATGGTAAACGGTAAGTGTTTTTGCTTCCGGATTGTCTAATAAACCCCTTGGCGCCGCCCATTTGGCTAATTTCTCATACGCCTGTTTAATTTTTTGGAATTCTCCTGAATGCCGGTAATAGATCACCTTCATTTCCGGCATTGATTTAATTTCGATTGTCGTGTTCATCATAATCATATTGGTTAATTCAACACGGCAAAATTGTGGAAAATGTTCCGTCCTGGGTTGTCTTTTCTTGCTAACCGCTTGTCCGTTCTTGTTATAATAAATAGCTTCTTTTACATATATGGGTTTTAAACTTTTCCTGTATTCTTTTGCCGTAATACCGAAAAATTTGCGAAATGTCCGGCTGAAAAGCGCGGCTGTGCTGAAACCACAAATTCCGGCGATCTCGCTGATAGATATTTTGGGATTGTCATGCAATAGTCTTGCCGATTTCTCAATACGGATACGTTGCAGGAATTGTTTGGGAGTTTCGCCGGTTATACTTGTAAAAATACGATGAAAATGATAAGCGGAAAAGTGAGCTATGTCTGCCATTTGACTTAAATCCAAAGTCCGATCGATGTTCTTTTCCATGTAATCCATTACCCGGTTTATTCTGGCCCGGTATTCTTTTTTGCTTAGCTCTTTATAATCCATATCACCTGTTTAAATTACAAAAATAAGAAACATCTACTTTTCATTTTTAATTTACCGGTAATATATTTTCGTATTATCTTTGAAGGAGGGATCAGCTTTTTTATAATTTTCGTATTTTTGTGGCTGTATACCAGAAATAAACCATATGATGGCGAGATGCCTTTTTTTGATTCTTTCAATTTGCTTTTTAATTTTCCATTCCGGAAGAGCGCAAAATGATTGGTGTAAAATGAAACTGAACGGCAAGGTGAAAACCTGTAAGGAAATCACCCTCCGGGATTCAGTAGTTTTTCAGGATGATCATTGTGACCATTATGTTGTTTTTGATGAAAAGGGAAACATGGTCAGAAGTGACGATTATAAGGATGACGGTTCCGTCAAAAAAAGCATCCGGTATGTTTATGATAAAGATGGAAATTTGTCGGAATTAATTCAATATAATGATGACGGGACACCTTACAGTAAAAGATCCTATGTATATAATGATAAAAAAAGAGTCCGGGAAGTCAATGTCTCGTACTACAGCGACGGACTTCCGCTGAAGCATACGTACGGATATAATGATAAAGGACAACTTACCCATATTGTGGATTATGATTTTGAAGGAAAACTCTTCAAAAATTTCTCTTTCACTTATGACCATCGGGGAAATCTCACGGAAGAAAAGTTTTATTTACCTTACGGCAAATTGTATAACCGTTTTGTTTTCGTATACGATAATAAAGACAATCTTATTGAAAAGCAAAGTTATGACGCGGAAAATATACTTTTCCATCGGGATATATACAAATATGATACCCATTCCAATCTCATCGAGGAAAAACAATATCATTACCGGGGTAAAAGATATAGCCTTGCTACTTATCAGTATAGTTACCGGTTCGATGACCAGGGTAACTGGATATATAAGACCATTGTTTACGCAGACCATTCTTCCAGGATCGTAGAAAGGGAAATAGAATATTATTAAAATGAAGAGAGATGTCCGCTGGTTTTTTCTGCTCCTTTTCCTGTCGGTATTATTTGCCGGGAGTAATGCTCTTCCTGAACACGCGCACCCGGTTAATAAAGCGGAAGATATAAATACCGCGATTTCCCGTGAACCGGATTTTCCCGGCCACCAGATGTTGGATCAGGCTGCTTTCCCTGATAATTCTTATGAACGTCCCGCTCCTTTTTACCGTATTGTTTGCTTTTCGCGTAATATCATCATCTCTTTTATATTCAAAGAAATAGCATTTCATAAAACATGTAAGAACCGGGAGTTCGCAGTCAGGATTGCCCGTTCATTCTTCCAATCCGGAAAATCCCGATGGGGATATTATACCGTAGGATTAGGTAAATTAAGGTTTTGATTTATAGTTGCCGGTATTTTCTTTACAATTCATATAATTTCACTTTCGTTGTTTCCCATAAACCGTTTTGGAGTTCATCTCTTTAAAAATGGAGTGAAACAGTTGCGTGAAGAATGTACCTCCCGTCAGTTTTTATTTACTATAATATAAATCATAAAAATAATTTATCATGGAAAATTACCAATTAATAGAAGATCAGATAAAAGATATGTCAGATGAACAAATAGTGCCGATGACACCTAATCGTGCGTTACCCATCCTTTTAATAGTTGCCGGGGTTGTACTGGCGGTTTTGGGTATTGTAGGTATTGCATCCGGTACGGTTAATACCATACTCATTGTACTGGGAATTATTTTAGCTATCATAGCTATTCCCTTGTTGGTAAATTCATCAAAAGAACATTATATTTATAAACCGACCGGTAAGAAATTTAAAAAATACACGGTTTTTCTTAGTGAAAATGATTTTCATAAAGTAGCGGATTCACTCCGGGAACAGAATTTCAATTTCCTGAAGAATATACAGAAAGAAATGAATGCTAAAGCAATGCTGACGGTGATGGCTCCCGAAGATGGTTCTATCGCATTGGCCCAGTTATTTGAGTATATACCTTATAATTATGAACCTCGTTCACCGGTATATACGATTAAAGGGAATAACGCTAAATTAATACTTGATTTTTGTAAATCTTAGTATGTTTATTTGTACTTTTGCTCTTTCTAAAACAGTAAAAAAAGTACTTTAAACCATTAATGTAAAAGCTTTATTATGAAAATATTAGTGTTAAATTGCGGAAGTTCTTCCATAAAATACCAGCTTATCGATATGGCCCATAATGCCGAATTAAAGGCAAAAGGTCTCGTGGAGCGAATAGGTTTGGATAAGGGTATTTTTACCCATAAACCCGTAGGTAAAGATTCCTATAGTCAGGAAATTGCTATCCCGGATCACGAAGTAGGCATTGAGCTGGTGTTGAATGCATTAACCGATTCTAACCATGGCGTGATCACATCTTTGAATGAAATATCCGCTGTGGGACACAGGGTAGCCCACGGAGGCGAGTATTTCACGAAAAGTACTATTATTAAGGAGAAGGAAAGGGAAGAGATAGCCAAACTTTGCGAACTGGCTCCGCTGCATAATCCCGCTTCATTATTGGGTATTGACGTAATGACCAGGTTATTGCCCCGGATTCCGCAGGTAGGCGTATTCGATACTTCTTTCCATCAGACCATGCCCTCCGAAGCTTACCTCTACGCTATCCCCTATCACTATTATACCGACCAGAAAATCCGCCGTTACGGTTTCCACGGGACCAGTCACAAATTTGTGGCTCCTAAAGGCGCCGAATTAATGGGAAAAAAAGCGGAAGACCTGAAGATTATCGTATGTCATCTGGGTAACGGTGCGTCTATTTGTGCCGTGAAGAATGGGAAATCAGTCGATACTTCCATGGGATTTACGCCGGTAGAAGGACTGGTGATGGGAACCCGTTGCGGAGATCTTGATTCGGGCGCGCTTATTTACATCGCAGAAAAAGAAAACCTGGACTATAAAGGCATGAATAACCTGATCAATAAAAAATCCGGACTTTCGGGATTAACCGATGGGGTAGTGGATATGCGCGATATCACCAAAGGATTCCAGGAGGGTGATGAGTTGGAAACCAATGCTTTTAACTGCTTTGCCTACCGGGTGAAAAAATATATCGGAGCCTATACCGCTGCGATGAACGGAGTAGATCTTATCGTAATGACCGGCGGTATTGGCGAAAATGCATTCGTAATGCGTGAAGCCATCCTTAAGGATCTATCCTTTTTCGGCGTGGATTTCGATCCGGAAGCCAACAAAAAATATTGTGGCGAAGACGGTATTATCACCAAACCGGGAAGTAAAACAACCACTATGGTAGTTACCACAAACGAGGAACTGGTTATCGCTACCGACACGTATGATTTAGTGAAGGATTTATAATCACATTACGCTATAACATGACCTGGAGATATTTCGCCGGGTTTAATTTTAAAGAGCCAGATCGTCTGATTCGGCTCTTTTATATTTCTATCTATCCCCTCCCTCAGTCAATAACGGATTACTTCCTAACGGATATCTCTTTTCATTTACGAGAAAAAACTTGATCATAGTGGAAATGGTTGATTTGAACATATTAAATCCAATAATGTTATATTACTTATCCCATAAATTAACATTTTATTATATATTCAATAACTATTTATCATTAAAATTATTAACGTTATGAGTGAAGATTTATCAGAAATAGATTGGAGAAAAGTTCCAAAAATCACACAGGATTCTTACACATTATTACTTAAAATATCCAAATGGACTAAATTTTTAGCTATTGTCGGTATCGTTTTGCTGGTACTGGGTGTTTTGGGTATAATCGGTTTAGGAATTATGATGGACGGTACAAATCAGTATATGTACGGCCAACAGTATTATCCTTATCATGGAGGCCAGTTTTCGTGGGCATACGCAGTTGTGGCATGCATAATCCTTATCGTATTATGTATTCCTGTTTTTTTCCTGCTTACATTTTCGACAAGGCTTAAAAAAGCATTACATGAAAATGAGACCAATATGCTTACGGAGGCTTTCAATTCGTTACACAAATATTATCTGCTTTCAGGTATATATACCATTGTAATTTTGGCTTTATATATTGTGGGTATAATCCTGATGGTCGTGGGAATGTCGGCATATTAATAACGAATTATATCTGGTTAAAAAAACGATGCGGATCCTGCATCGTTTTTTTTGTGACCTATAAATCTTCACCATCAACGGTTTTCGATATTTTATCGATATTAAGGCTTCGTGCCATCGCATCGAATATGTCTTTGTAAGTACCTTTCAGTTGATAGAGCTCCTCATGGGTCCCCGACTCTGCCACATGGCCTTCTTTCATCACATAAATACAATTTGAATCAATAATCTGGGATATGCTGTGGGAAATAATGATTACGGTCCTGTCTTTTTTGATGGCGTCCAAACTTATTTTAATCTGTTCCGTGGATACGGCATCCAGGCTGGCAGTTGGTTCATCCAGGAATATGACGGGCGGGTTTTTCAGGAACATTCTTGCGATAGCGATCTTCTGTTGCTGTCCGCCGGAAAGTAGCCAGGCGGAAGTTTTGTACCGGTTGGGTAGTTCCATGATCTGGTCGTGGAGATACGATTTTCTGGCAGCTTCCACTACTTGCTCATAAGTCGCGTCAGGATTCCCGTAACGGATATTTTCTTCAATGGTACCGTTGAAAATATGGTTTTTTTGTAAAACCAGTCCGATATGGTCACGGAGAAAGTCCGTATCATAATCTTCCAGGGGAATACCGTCCAGCACGATTTTTCCGGAATCAGGCTTGTAAAACTTATCCAGCAGGTTGATCAGCGTACTTTTACCGGCTCCGCTTAAACCTACCAGGGCAGTAATTTTACCCGGAAGAATATCCATGTTGATATTGCAAAGTGTACGTTCCCGGTTTCCCGGATAGGTAAAGTTGACGTTGCGAAGTATGAATTTCCCTTCGATTTTTTGTGGTTTATATGGCCCCGATTCTTCCGTTTGACAGTCATCATGAAGGATATCGAAAAACCCTTCCGAGTATATCAACGCGTCGTTCATCTGGTCGTAAATACGGTGCAATTGTCGGATAGGTGCCGTAACATTATTGAACAGAAGTATATGGAACATAATGGCGCCAATCGTCATTTCTCCTTTCAGTACAAAATACGCCGTTAATATAATGATGATCACTACGCCGATCTGCTCAATAAAACTTTTTAATCCGTCGAAAAGAAAACTGATCCTTCGCGTTTTCATTTGCGCTCCGGTGAGATCCAATTGCAAACCGAGTTGTTTTTCTCCTTCAATATTTTCCCGCACAAAAGATTTGATCACGGTAATGGATTCCAGTATCCGTAATATACCCTGACTTTTGGTTTCCCTTAATTCCCTGATATACCGCCGTGTACCTCTTAATTTGTTGGCCTGTACCACGCTAACATAAAAATATACCGGAACTACGCAAAGTCCCACGAGCCCTACATAGAAATTGGCATTAAACATGATTATGAGAGCCACAATGGAATTGGCAAAGAGTGGGAGAATGTCGATAAAGAAGTTCTGTACCAGCCGGGTAATACTTTCAATTCCCCGGTCAATACGGATTTGCAATTTCCCGGGCTGATTGCCTCCCGAAGTAAAGAAGGCTAATCTGTAAGTCAGTATTTTATCGATCACATTTTGTGCAAGATCACGCGAAACATAAATACGAAGTTTCTCCCCATAGAATTTTTGTCCGAATTGTATCAGGGAATTAATAATTTCTTTACTTATCAGAATAATCGTGATCGTGATCAGAATAGATATACCTTCCTGTAATCCCTGGTTATTTTCGAGCAACACGCTAATCTGGTCAACGGTGTAACGTAAAACCCACGCATTCACCTGTGCGATCAAAGAACCGATCAAAGTCAGGAACAACGTAAAAACAACAAGCCACCGGTAGGGTTTGACGGACGGATAAATATTTTTGAATAATTGTAATAAAGACATTATTTTATTTTAATAAAAATTATTAAAATAACAAGCCGTTTTTATATTTGTTTTGTGGGTAAATGGGAGCGAGGCTACGTGTTCAAATTATACAAAGTAGCTTAAGCGTCACTTAGTTTAAAAATGAGCAGAGAACTCTCCTTGTCTATTTCATTATATAATTTTTCCTCTTTTTTCCGGATATCATCGGTATACATCTTTCCCGGATTTTTATCGGTATAACTTCGGAATAACTCTTCGTAAGACCGGCATAATGAAGTTAAACTTCCGATCTCTTTGCTAAAATTAATTTTTACATCCAGTTCCGAAAAAAGTGTGGTGATCGTATCGAGGCGATGGCTAAGAATATCCAGGAGGTTCATTACCATTTTCCGGTCATGTTCGTTTATTTCATTTTGCTGTACGCTCTTGTTGATCCTCCGGTATAATATTTGCAACTCGTCGATCCGGGAGGTAATGAGATCCTTCTTTTCTTTGGTGATCTCCATTTGCCTGTCCAATATGCTGGGAATATAGACTGCGATAAAGATCGTGGTTACCAATGTAGCCACATCCACAATATTGAAAGTTTCCGCAATGGGAATATAGTAATAATGCCGGATGGCAATTCCGATTGCGATCCCTAAACCGATAAGGAAGAGCCCCAGTAAAGCTTTGACTATCTTATTTTTCGTTTTGACTTTCATGACCTTCATTTTATGATATGACCAATTACCGGGAAAAATGTTCATGGCGGCTATGAAAGTTCCATTTTAAGCCGCATAATAGTCCTGAAATAAAATCCATATTTTATTACGATTACAGTACCCGGGAATTTTGTAATTTTGCTTTTGTATTAATCCTGAAGGAATGCCGTTTCGTGATCTCAGATCTTTTTCCGGAAAAGGGCTGTTTTATAAAATAAGCTTCCTCTTGACTATCCTTGTCTACTTCATTACGGCTTTAAACAGTCATGGTTATTATCACGCAGACGAGCACTACCAGATTCTGGAATTCGCCGAATATATTGATGGCAAGAACTCGACAGAACATCTGGCATGGGAATTTGAAGCCAGGATCCGTTCCGCGGTACAACCTGTCATCGCTTTTCTGGTATTCAGGACGCTTTCTGTTTTTTCGGTTGTCGACCCTTATTCAAAGGCTTTGGTCCTCAGATTATTGACCACTTGTTTAGCTTTATTGATCATCAGGAGATTTGTTAAAAATACAATAGCCTCTTTTACTTCAGAATGGGAAAGGAGAGCCTATTTCCTTCTCTCTTTTTTCCTCTGGGTCATTCCTTTCCTCAGTGTCCGGTTTTCCGGTGAAACATGGTCGGGATTGTTCCTATTGCTTTCCCTGGCTATAATTTCAACTGGTCATCAAAAATCCTGGCAGGCCTATAAAATAGGGTTGGTCCTGGGTTTGGCATTTATCTTTCGCTTTCAGGCCGGCTTTGCCATGATCGGGATACTGCTTTGGCTTTTAATTGTTAAAAAAACGGGATTTCATGATATTCTAAAAATAGGGATCGGTATTGTTGCGATAGTACTGGCCGGTTTTTGCGTTGACACCTGGTTTTATGGCGAAGCGGTTTTCACACCATGGAATTACCTGATGTCGGTGCTCAATTCCGGCGGTACGGGATATGGAACTTCTCCCTGGTATTTTTATATATTGGAATTATTACAATTTCCTACTTTTTTCATCGGTATTCCATTAGTATTATCTATCATGCTGATTATGATTTATGAACCGAAGAACCTGTACCTGTGGATACTGCTTGTATTTATCGTGATACATTCTTTTGTGCCCCATAAAGAAGACCGTTTTTTATTTCCGTTATTCTATTTATTCCCGATTATATTGATGACGGGTTATACGAAATTAAAATCCATACTGGAACAACAGAAAATCTTGAAAATGGCAACTTATGTGTTGGCTATTATGTTTCTGGTAATCAATCTGGGCGGTTTAATTACCATGGGACTGCAATCGGCGGCAAAGGGTAGGATGACCATATCCAAATACATACACGATCATTATGCGGATGAACATATTAATATGATTTACACCTATTGGGCCAATCCTTACCGTCCTTTTCAGGGCCTTTACAGCCGTTTTTATCTGGAAAAAGAGATGAGCCATCAGTTCATAGGAGATCTTTACCATCTCAGCGATAGTGTGATACTTCCCGATGCGGTTAATTTTCTTGTGGTCCGTAAAGAAGAATTAAAACCGGATCATTGCGGGGAAATGATATCCGGATACCGGTTCATCCTAATCATGCAAAGTATTCCGGGGTGGGTTGAAGTATTAACGGATAATCTTTATAAAGGTTTTAAAGAGGGAAATGTGCTCTGTTTGTATCGTTATGAAACTACTGCTTATTAAATTCATGCGGTTAGTTCATCCTCTATGAATTCTTCGGTAATACTCTGGCTATTGATCTTCCCGTCTCTGGAAACAATATAAAATCCTTTTCCCGGGGTCCATTCCACACAAAAAAGTTCCTTCGGTTTCTCAAATCCCAAAATTTCTAATTTCTGATGCAGCCACTCTTCGGTACGGTTCGCATTGCGGAGGGAAGATCTGTTGATAGACCCGTTGTTGACAAAGAGATAAGATTCCGAAGTTCTTCCCTGTACGGATACGGTAAGTTCCCCGTTGGTTTCAAATCTTACATCATCCACGTCATACATGGAAAAAATACCTTTTTCCCGCAATAATGTCCTGAATTGTTCCATTTCAAGGCCGTTCCTTTTAAACGCTTTCAGGTTTAAAATACCTTTTTTAACTACATAAATGGAATCTCCTTTTATGATTTTCCGCATTAATTTGAATCGAAGGCTGTGCCGGATAAGCATATTGAAGAAAGTCCAGATAGCCAGTGCGAAAATAAGATGCCAGGCGTCCATATCCGGATTGTAAATAACCCCTCCCACTAAAGCGCCTATTACAAAGGCGCTCACCGTGTCCAAAGGTGTGATCTGGGCCATCTGGGCTTTTCCGGAGATACGGAGAAATAATAATACTCCGGTCATTCCAATGATCAGTTTTACTGCAATTGTTCCATACATAATTTTTATTTTCATTGATAGATAACCGAATGAACAATTTATGTTTTCATACTGTTTACTTTTTATAATTAAAAATTAACTAATATGACTTTGTGGAGTTTACTTATTTCAGTTCTTATCGGAGCATTAGCCGGTTTTTTGGCCGGATTAATTTTTAAGGGAAGAGGTTTTGGCTTCGGAGTGAATTTGATTGTGGGGTTGATAGGAGGATTGTTGGGAGGATGGATATTCAGTCTTTTTGGGGTAGAGAGTTATACTATACTCGGGACTATTTTAACATCCACTGTGGGAGCTGTACTTCTATTATGGATTGTATCTTTATTTAAAAGAATAACATAGTTTAATATAAACCCATCGAAACAGGTATGAATTAATTTCATATCAGTACATGCTCGAAAGATCATGTGAAAAGCATCGTATAGGTAGTGATATGATGCGGAAAGGAAATCCGGAACGAAAGTTTTGGATTTCTTTTTTTATGGAATTATTCTTTTGGATTTTCCAATGTGATTTCGATCTCTCTGCCTCTGATGGCATAATAGAGATTTTGGAAATGGTGTACTGATTCGATTTCTTTACTGATCTTATCGCCATGCTCCGTGCACAGGTAAAAGGAATCCATATCATTAAAGATGTACAGGTCCGGGATATCGGTGTTGGAACTTTCAAAAACAATAGTATGGGATTCGTTTTTTTTACCCCCGCTTTTCAGTAATATATCTTCTGTCAGCGGAAGAGGAGCTACATCGCGGTATTTATAGAAACCTTCATTGGTTTCAACGGTATCACATCGTATTTCAACTATTTCGGAATGAAATAGTTTCTTAATATTAAAACCAATAGGAAGATGGACCAGGCATTTGACCAGATTTCCTCTTCTTAATTCTCTTGAATTGATCATAACGAAGGTATTTCTATTAACTTATTTGATATAGGCTTCCAGATCCCGGATAAATTCCTCTCCGGTCCAGTCGCCGGCATATAATCTACCGTTAAGGAAGAAACCCGGAGTACCGTTTATTCCCATTTTTATTCCCGATTCATAGTCATCTTTTATTTTTTGATAATATCGCTGATCGCTGAAATCTTTTTTAAACCTTTCGGTATCCAAACCCAATTCCCCGGCATATTCCAGTAGGAAAGTATCTTCAAGGTATTCCTGGTTTTCGTATAATTTGTCGTGCATTTCCCAAAATTTATCCTGAGCTCCCGCTGCCTCGGCAGCAAGTGCGGCATGCAGGGAAAACTGATGCATCGACGTGATGGGAAAATTCCTGAAAGCGAATCTTAAATCATTCCCAAACTGTTTTTGAACTTCTTTTATTCGAAAGTATGCCTCCCTGCAATAAGGACACTGATAATCTCCATACTCAATGAGTTCAATGCTTGCGTTTTCAGGTCCCTGGATATGGTCGTCAGACTTGATCATTTTTTCCATATTATCAGTAATTAAAATAAAAACTTTTACCGCTATATATAACAGTAGAAACTCTTTTTTTGTTTTAGTAAATAAATATATAAAAATGATCGATCTGAAATATGGTTTATAAATAGAATGACTTTTCTAAACCCATAAAGCCGTATATTAAATGAACTTCTAACGGAATGTTTATGTTAAAAATTATATAAATAAATTAGTCATGAAAAAGAAAAAGCCAGTAAAAGAACCGCAGGATGCTCCCAAGCCGGCGCCGTTCTTGGCTCCTATGGAAAAGCCGGATCCGAGTGAAATCCAGGAACGTTATTTTCCGGAAACTTATCCGGAAAGAGCTCCTGATATTTTACCAAGGGAATGGCCGCAAAGAAAAATTGCATGGGGAGGTATCTAAAATAAAAAACAACTTTTGTCTAGACAAAAGTTGTTTTTTATTTTGCGGATAAAAAATATTATTTTTTATTGATCCTATTCAAAACGTCCCTGAGAATCTCTTTCTCTGTTTTTGGCTGCTTCGCTTCTGTGTTCGTGTTCACTTGCTGAAGTTGAACTTCCGTGCCTTGCAGTAGAAGAAGATTCGTAACGTCCCTGAGAATCTCTCTCCCTGTTTTGGGAATTCTGGGTTCTTGAACCGGAGTTAGAGTTGCTGGTTGATTCAAAACGTCCTTGAGAATCTCTCTCCCTGTTTTGTCCGTTATGACTGCGTCCGTCCTGTGAGCCGGATTGGCTGCTTTTGCTTCCGCTCTGACTGCTTTTTGATCCTGAGTTAGAGCTTGATGTAAAACGACCTTGAGAATCTCTCTCTTCGTATTTTGCATTTTCGCCTCTGTGGTCAGTACTGGAGTTTTTGTTGTTGCGATTGTTGTCGCTGTTTGAGTTTGTTGTTTTCATAAGTTTTTTACTTTAAAAAATTAATACTTAGTATTCTTAAATAATCAGTTATTACTGTTCACACTTAAAAAGAATTATCATCGTCCATTTTGCGACCGAGATTTCTTACTCGGGCCTGCATTTTTCTTTCCGCATCCCTTACGTCCTCATCCATTCTTTCTTTGATATTATCCGTATGAAGATTCATGCGGTCGGAAGTGTATTTTACATCACCTAAATCATCCACGGCAATAAAAGTACCGTCATCATCCATAGCCGTATAAACTTCATACACCTCTCCGTCATTATAATCCGAATAATCGGAACGATCATAAACGTCATCTTCCACTTTATTCATTCCGTCCGTATAATTATCGGCACGGTTTTCAATAATCTTCCTGGTTTCTTTGGCGTCTTCTTTGATCTCTTTTTTTATTTTTTTCGCTTCATCTTTAATTTCACCCACGTATTCGTCGATGTAATCTTTGGTTTCACGTGCCCGTTCTTTGATATCGTCAACGCGGTCATCGATAATGTCATTGTACGTTTTCGCCCTTTCTTTTACATCTTTGGAAGTCTGTTTCGCTTCATTCCTGATTTCGTCTTTATTCTGATCCGTCATTCTTACAAAATCATCTCTGTTATCACTTAATTTATCCATATAGGCATCAACCCGGTCTCTTAGTTCATCGAATTTGTTTTCGAAATTATCTCTACTGTCCATGATTTTAACAAATTATTAAATTAATATTTATTTTTTGTATTTTCTTCTAAATAAGTATGATATTGGAGTAGCCATTAAATCATATAATGCAATAGTTAAAAAAATTGAAAATTTTATTATATAACAACGATGTTATAATCATTGTTTATTAAAAATTATTTATTTTTGGAAACTTGAGAATGTTAGCATTTTTATTATTGGATAGGAGAATTAAACATATTATAAAGGACGGAATGCATCATCCCGTCCTTTATATATTACGGATTTCAGAAAATATCTATATTGGATATTAGGGAATGGGATATACTTCTGCAGGAGATGAATCCCTGATAGCGGCCCATCCTGATAAAGTCATGAATACCACAACAATAAGACATACCGTGTTGATAAATCCGCCTGCCACCGGAATCAGGCTTAATAATGCTCCGGCAATAGCCAGGATCATAGCCACGAAAAGTCTGGAAGCACCCTTCCGGCCTTCCATCGGGAAAGTGGTAGAATTTTTGAGGGCATTATATCCCAACAGCATTAAAATAAAACCGATTGCGGATAAAACAGGATTAAGCCACGCTATAGGGCGTATAAAACCGAGTATGGCAGCTATAAGTCCTAAAAGTACCCCCATACGGACACGGTTAATCGCGGCGCTGTCTGCAGGACCTAAAAGTCTTCGAAAATCGGTAAGTCCCTTAAAGAATATGAAATATCCTATAATAACTCCCGCCAGCAAAGCATAAGCCAGTACCCGGAAAGTATTGGTAACTGTCACGGCTCCGATAGACCCGAAAATCGTATACAATAATTGGCAGATTATATAGATTAATACGCCGTTGTAAATAGTTTTGGTTCTTTGCGACCAGATTTGTACATTTTGTTCCATAGAAATTTATTTTAAATATTAATATTGTATAAGGTTCGTATTTTCATGGTAGATTTGGAATTTCAATGATATCATAAAATAAAAATCTCCATCATAAAAGGCATAGTGATTATAATGGAGATTAGTTCCTGAAATCAGGAAAAATAGGCTGCTTTATCTGGCCAAATGTTTTCTCATTTGGACCATATCTTCCAACCAGTCTTCTATATCCTGTTCATGGTCTAACTCATCCTTGAGTATCTCCGTTACAATCTTATAAGTTTCATGGTCTTTTCCGAAAGTAAGATCGGCGATTTCCTGATATCTTTGTATAGCACACCTTTCGGAATCGAGATTCTGATTCAGAATGGTTTCGATATACGGATCAACAGGGGGTTTATATTCACATCTTGCCAGTTTGGTCCATTCTTCCGGAGAGAGAACAGGAGTACCGTCCAGTTGGATAATCCTGTCGATTAATTTTACGGCATGCTCCAATTCTTCATTCGCATGTGTAAGCAATTCTTTTTCCACAGACGGTCTCATGGAACCTTCCAATAAGCGTGCGCCCACCCAGTATTGATAATAGGCAAGCCATTCTTCGCTTAAAGCCGCATTTAAAACATTGATAAGTTGATTGACATCAAGATTTTTGATGATCTTTACATTTTCTTTGCCCATAATGTGTTGTTTTGATTATTATAAAATATCATTCAGGGTAAACAACAAATTTATGGCTAAAAGGTTTGTCGATATGGTTATTATTTTATAAATTATATTTCAATTATTCACTTAAAGCATAATCTTCAAAAATATCGTTATCGAGCGGAGAGATCTGTTGGAGGTTACGCTTCAGAAATGTCAATTCCTGTTCCATATTCCGTATTTTTTGTAAAAGATTATGGATCACGTCTATTCCTTCTATATTGATCGAGAGATCATAATACAGGCGGGTAAACGTTTCTAATTCATCCAGTTGTGATACGGAAATGTAAGTTTGATCATCATATACTTTGGTTTCGATCAGGCCTTCGTTTTCCAAAGAAACAATGAAATCAAGTTCCGCAGAACTGTATTGAAAAAAATCGGTCAATAAAATCAGATCATTTTCCATAGTTTATGAATTAAGAATTAGCCAATTCCTGGAATAATTTTTTCTGTTTTTGGGAAAGGTTAGTGGGAATCCGGATATTATAGGTTACAAAAAGATCCCCGAAATGACCTTCTTTTTTGTATACCGGAAAACCTTTACCTTTCAGTCTTACTTTCGTTCCGTTTTGGGTTTCAGGTTTAACTTTCATTTTCACTTTTCCGCTAAAGGTTTCGAGTGTGATTTCTCCGCCTAGTACCGCTGTATAAAGATCCAGCGGAACCTGGGTGTAAATGTCGTTTCCTTTCCGTTGAAAATCAGGATCCGGAGCAATCATAAAAGTAATGTAAAGATCTCCGTGTGGACCTCCGTTCATGCCCGGGCCTCCCTGACCTTTAAGTTTGATAACCTGTCCGTCTGCAATACCGGCAGGAACGGTAATACGGATATTTTTACCGTTTACATTTAAAGTCTGTTTATGAGTTTCCGCGGCATCCCGTAAAGTGAGATGCAGTTCGGCGTTGAAGTCATTACCCCGGAAACTGCTTGCCCGCCGGTTTCCTCCGGCACGTGCACCGCCTCCGAATAAATTCTCGAAGAAATCCGAAAATCCTCCGAAGTCATCCTCCGAGAAACCGTACTGGTAATTTCCTCCGCCGAAATTGGAAGAAAATCCTCCGTTCTGTGCTTGTTGCTGACGGGCTTTCTGGTATTCGTCGGCATGTTTCCAGTTCTCTCCGTATTCGTCGTATTTTTTCCTTTTTTCAGGATCACTCAAAACTTCATTAGCTTCGTTGATTTGTTGAAATTTTGCATGGGCGGAAGTATCATTAGGATTTACATCGGGATGATATTTGCGGGCTAATTTCCTGTAGGCTTTTTTGATATCCTCAGCAGAGGCTTTCTTATCCACACCAAGGATACTATAATAGTCAATAAATGCCATATTTCATTTAATTTTATTGCAAATCTAACAAAAAGTCAGATGAAATGATAACATTTAAAAAAAGGTTATGTTTGACTTATCTACCGGAATCATGTATCGGATTTTCTCATATTCTATTGGTATTTCTTCCGTTTATTTAGTGGTTCATCTTTATTCCGGTATTCTCTAGATCCTATGGTTTTGTGGAAAAATCAAACATTTTAAAAATAGTGTTGTTAGGTTTATCCGGATAGTAATCTCATTTGTAACAGGTAATCACGATTTTCTATGCGTAAAATCATTCACATAGATATGGATGCTTTCTATGCTTCCATCGAGCAACGGGATCATCCTGAGTTGCGGGGAAAGCCTGTGGCCGTGGGACACGGTGATAGGAGAGGAGTGGTGGCAGCTGCTAGTTACGAAGCCCGTAAGTATGGAGTACATTCCGCGATGCCCTCACTCACGGCTCGTCATAAGTGTCCGGATCTGATTTTCGTATCTCCCCGTTTTGATGTTTACAGGGCCGTATCAGGACAAATTATGGATATTTTCCTGGATTACACAGACCTTGTAGAGCCGTTATCACTGGATGAAGCTTTCCTGGATGTGACTCATAACCGTAAAAATATATCCTCGGCAACTCTCATCGCCAAAGAGATCAAACAACGGATTAAAGACGAAACCGGACTCACTGCTTCCGCCGGAATTTCCGTCAATAAATTTCTGGCTAAAATTGCTTCCGATTACAAAAAGCCGGATGGTCTTTTTCTGATCCCTCCGGAAGATATTGAATCCTTTGTGGAAAACCTGGATATCGAGAGGTTTTACGGGGTAGGGAAAGTAACAGCCCGGAAAATGCACGAACACGGTATTAGAAGCGGCGCCGACCTTAAAAAATGGAGCGAGGAAAGTCTGGTCCGTATATTCGGTAAAGCCGGTCATGCTTACTACTTGAATGCGAGAGGAATTGATCCGCGTGAAGTGACGCCGGACCGTGCGAGAAAATCTATAGGAGCGGAGAATACATTTGAACATGATCTGGATAATTTGACATCCATGACCATTGAACTTTATCATATTGCGAAACGGGTATGGGAAAGAATAACGGACAAAGATTTTAAAGGTAGAACCATTACGCTGAAAATCAAATATGATGATTTCGAAATTATAACCCGTAGTAAAACGTTTCCGGAATATATTACGGATTTTAATTTTTTCTGGAATACAGGAAAAGAGATGCTGAAGCAGATTGATATAAGTCGCAAAAAAATCCGATTAATGGGATTAAGTATCAGCAACAGTGACGACCCGAATAATCAGACTCCGCAATTGGCTTTGAATTTCGGTCCCTCAGGGAAAAAGAAATGAGGCATTTTACATAAAAGGACATCCATATAAGACAATGTCATTCTGAACGCAGTAAAGAATCTGATTATCCGTTTTAGATCCTTGGTTCATTCAGAATGACACGAGTAGTCCGTTTATTAACGGTTATAATTTTTATTTATCCAGGGATAAGAACTTACATGATTTAGTACTTACCATACTTTTGAATTCCGGTAATTCCATGGGGGTGTAATCGGAAGGAAGTTCGAAAAGATTGCCGGTTGGCGCTGTTTCGTTTATCCTTTGGGCTTCCAGTTTACCTTCTCCCATATCGGAATAAAGTATAATCCTGCTCCATCCACCTTCTTCAAATGTTATGCCTCCATCTTGCCAGGTATAAACGTTACACGTTTTTCCGGCTATGGTACGTTGTTCCTTTGTGGATTCCGGCGCATAGGTAAAACCTTCATCATCACCTTCAAAAAGAAACATCTCCTCTACGGGATTCAAGTCCAGTAACACATAACGTTTCATCAGGGGAATCAATATACAGTAAAGATTGCTTTTTTCATTGCCAACGTAAACTACAGCAATATTTCCTATTCCCGGAACATTCATATTCATTTCGCCACGAGCTTTCTGTCCGTAATCGTCAAAAATAAGCTTGGCATCCATAGTTCCGATTTCTTGCGCGGTAATCTGGTAATTAATGGTAGCAAATTTGGTTTTAAAAGGTTCCTGCGGTACTTCCGGCTCTGGTGTGGGTGTGGGAGTTGGGGTAGGAGTGGGATCCGGATTTTCCGGGTCTTTATTACATGCTGTAAAAACAAAACATACGGCTAAAAAAAGCCCGAGAATTCTCATGGGGAATTTCGAAGTTTTCATAATTAAGGATAATTTGGTTAATAATAATTACGGCTTAAAATTTCTATTCAAGCACAATAATACAAAAAAATTAAAATATATGAACTATTATTACCGGTAAATTTATAGATTTAATACCTGATCCGAAAAATTCAATAATTAATAAAACTTACTTAACAAAATAATTGGGATCATAAAACCATTTCCCTGAATAAGGTTTCCGTAGTTTTTTCCAGATCGTAGGATAATCCGCTATGGGGACGTGAAGTTTGGATACACGAACTTCTTACCGCGGTGAGCCACCGGAATCGTTCGGGTATTTCTAATTGCGCGATAGATCCTCCTTCCGGATGACCGTCGGCTATTTTCTGAAAACTTTCCAATGTGCTGCGGATCAGGTTCAGATCCAGGTCTTGTGAAAAGAGGTTTAAGCGGTTTTCATCCACCCGGTATTTTAATTTGATAAATTTGGCTTCTTTAGAGAAAATAATGATTCCTATATTCAGAAATTCCTCTCTTTCTACCTTCGGTATAATCCGGATCACGGCGTATTCATATAAGTATTGATCTTGCATGTTGCGCCTCTTTAATGAATATTCTGGAGTTTTGTAACCGAAGTATTAAATAATGAAGGTAGATGTCCCTCAATTGGGCAGGAGTTTCGCCTTCTTCACCCCAACTCAGCCAGTCGTCGGGAATCAGTTCCACTATTTCTTTAATTGTCTCAGGATTCAATAAGCGGGAAAATTCTTCATTTACCTCATCGAGAAGACTTGCATAGGGTAGGAGAACGTGGTCTTTGATCATAGGGAACGGGTTAACGGCCTGTTTTTCCCAGTTATCCCAGGAGTGATGAAAATATAGAGAGGAGCCGTGGTCGATCAGCCATAATTCCCTGAATTTTACCATCATGTTCGTATTTTTAACCGTACGGTCTACATTGGTAAGAAACGCGTCCAGCCAAACGATCCGGGAAGCTTCCGAAGCAGCCACTTTGGTCGTAACCGGATCAAAGGTAAGTGCGCCCGAAAGAAAATGTAATCCCAGATTTAAACCCTGGCTCCATTTCAAGAGATCCTGAATTTCCTCGTCGGCTTCAGTGCGCCCGAAGGCTTCATCCAAATTGACAAAAACCAGTTCGGGGACCCTTAATCCCAGTGTTTTCGCGAACATCCCTCCGATAAGCTCGGCAATGAGCGATTTTACACCATGACCTGAACCCCGGAATTTCACCACATATTTGAAATCGTCGTCAGCTTCCGCCAACGCCGGTAATGATCCTCCTTCGCGTAACGGAGTAATATAACGAGTCACGTTTACCGTCCGTAATTCCATTCACTATTATTTATTGAATTGCAAAAATAAGAAATAACCTTTAGAATCTCCCTAAATGGCAGGAAGACTATTCAACTCTATGAACCCAGCGGATTATGTTATCGATATAATTTCCGGAAACTAGTATAAATACATGTTTTTCATTTTCTCCAGGTCCACATTCAAAACATCTGTCAGATATTTTTCTACGGAACCATGATCTTTTTTTATCTGTTCAATACCGGCCTGCAGAAATTCACGTTTTACGCCGAAGAGTGCGGCCAGGTTTGGATATTCACTTTTTAATTTACCGTATTTATCTTCCAGATATTGATTGGATAAAAGATAATCCTGATAAATAACCTCTTCATCCACACCTAAAGATGAAAGTACAAGGGCCGCTCCCATACCCGTGCGATCTTTCCCGGCCGTGCAATGGAATAATAGCGGTACATCGTTTTCATTTTGCAATAAGTTGAAAAATTCACGGTAACGTTCGATGTAACGAGGATCCGTAACCAGTTGAATATTTAATTGCATCATCATGGAATCCATTTCCCCGGCCCGTAAATTGTTGAAATTCATCCCGGCGAAATCTGATAAATTACCGGGTTCTATGGAATAAGCATAATTTTCTTTCAGAGAAGACGGGTTTTTATCCGGTGCCGCTTCAATTTCGGATGGTGAACGGAAATCGACAATAGAGATCAGGGGAATAGACGATAAATATTGCAGATCTGATTCTGTCAGATTATGTAATTCGTCGCCACGGAATATTTTACCCCATTTAACATATTTTCCCTCTGTATTCCGGATTCCACCCAGATCACGGAAATTGAAACCACCTTCCATAGGCAGATGTTTTTCGGCGAGTATAGCTTTTCCTTTTTCAGTATTTAACTGAAAATAATACCGGCTGTTTTCCGGGACATTAATTGGAAAATTACCTGATCCATTCCCTGTAAGTAACGGAGTATTCATATCGATATCATCTACGGAAGCTCCGCCATACAAAGTCCATTGACCGTTGGTTTTGATATCGAGTGTTGCGGCTTTGGTATGTTTGTCCCGTACGACGGACGCATTTTGTGAAATATTTTCTCCTTCATATCCAATATTAAGGGTATCTTTTTTGGATTGGTTGCAGGAAGATAATACCAGGGAAAAAGTGATGAAAAACAAAATAATCTTGTTCATATTTTTTATTTATAATGGATTAATTACATTTTCCGGTTCGAAAAGTTCAATTATAATAATATCGGAAGAATTTTATGATCATACGGTAATATACGGATTACATTATATCATTTCTGAAAATCGTATCTTTGCGCTTCGATGATCCAAAAATACAATTAATATATCATAAAATGGCATTTAAATCACTTATAACCCACAGGCTTGTAAAAAGCGAAGATCTTAACCACCACAGGACTTTATTTGCCGGACGTTGTTCGGAATGGTTTGTCGAGTCATCTTTCATTGCCGTGGCCAATGTACTGGATCCGGAAAATGTGGTATGTCTTAAAATACACGGAATGGAATTTTTACATCCGGTACATTCGGGAGATATTCTGACATTCGACAGTCGTATCGTAGCGAACGGGCGCAGTACTTTAACCGTTTTCACACGGGTATATAAGGATAATACTCCCGAAGATACTTTTTGTGAAGGATTCGCTACTTTTGTACATGTAGATGAAGAGACCAGGGCACAGCCTCATCATATTGTCATTATTCCGGCTACGGATGAAGAAAGAAGGCTTAACGAATTAGCCGTTTCACTCCGGAAAAAGTAATACACGGCAAAAAAAGAAGGTTGTCCCCAAAAAGGACAACCTTCAGACACGTATAAAGCAAATATTATTTTATTCGTTGTTGGTTTCCGGATTTTCTTCCGGTTGTACATCATTAGGGGTTTCGATTTCGGCCACAGGAGTTTCTGTTTCCATAGCCGGAGCCTGATCTTCGGAAGAAGTCTGTGCCGTACTTTTCTTGCTGCGACGGGTACGCGTAGTTTTTTTCTTGGTTTCGCCAGAGGTATAAGTTTCATTATAGTCCACCAGTTCGATGATACACATTTCTGCGTTGTCACCCTGTCTGAATCCGGTTTTTAAAATACGGGTATATCCTCCGGGACGTGTAGCTATTTTGGTAGCTATTTCGCGATAAAGTTCCGTAATGGCTTCCTTATCCTGTAAATAGGAGAAAACGACCCTTCTCGAATGAGTGGTATCATTTTTACTACGGGTGATAAGAGGCTCGATATATTTACGCAACTCTTTCGCTTTAGCCACAGTGGTAGTAATTCTTTTATGTTTAATTAAAGAAGAAGCCATATTGGAAAGCATGGCTTGCCGGTGTGTATTGGTCCTACCTAAATGGTTGATTCTTTTCGCGTGTCTCATTTTCTTAATCCTTATCTAATTTATATTTTGATACATTCATTCCAAATTCCAGTCCCTTACTTTTTACTAAATCTTCCAGTTCAGATAAAGATTTCTTTCCAAAGTTGCGAAATTTCAATAAATCGCTTTTTTGGATAGCGACTAAATCCCCTAAAGTTTCCAGTTCGGCAGATTTTAAACAGTTAAGGGCGCGAACGGACAGGTCCATATCCGCAAGTTTAGATTTCAATATTTGACGGGTAACCAGAGAAGCTTCATCAAACTCTTCGTTCACTTCCGTATTGTCACTGAGATCTGCGGCGATCTTTTCGTCCGAGAAGAGGACAAAATGCTGGATCAATATTTTAGCGGCTTCTTTCAAAGCTTCTTTAGGATGGATAGAACCATCGGTGTTGATCTCGAAAATAAGTTTTTCAAAATCGGTTTGTTGTTCAACCCGGTAGTTATCAACGGTAAATTGTACGTTTTTAACCGGGGTATGGATAGAATCGATCGTAATTACATCAATACCTTCATGTAAAGATTTATTATCTTCGGCGGGAACATAACCGCGGCCTTTATCGATAGTGATATCCATAACGAGTTTTACGGAAGGTTCCATGCGGCAGATCAATAATTCCGGGTTTAATACCTGGAAAAAGTTGAGGAACCTGTTCATATCGCCGGCCGTAAAATTTTCCTGTCCGGATATTACGATGGTAGCTTTTTCCGCGAAGTTATTTTCAATTTTGTTCTTAAACCTGATTTGTTTGAGGTTCAGAACCATATCCGTAACATCTTCCATGATTCCCGGAACAGATGAAAACTCCTGGGAAACGCCTTCTATTTTAATAGAGGTAATTGCATAACCTTCCAAAGATGAAAGAAGCACACGGCGTAGGGCATTACCGATGGTAGTACCGTAGCCGGGTTGTAAAGGACGAAATTCAAATGTGCCATGAAAATCGTCGGCTTCCGTCATAATAACTTTATCAGGTTTTTGAAACGTTAATATAGCCATTGTATGCTTATTTGTTTTATTTAATTTTAAATTTCTAAATGGATTTGTATCAATTATTATTTAGAATACAATTCCACGATTGCCTGCTCATTGATATTTTCAGGAATTTCGTCTCTTTCTGGATAATTCATGAATTTACCGGACATCAGGGAAGAATCCCATTCCAGCCATGAGTAGGGGTTTGACCTGCCGTTCAATGAATTGGTAATAACTTCCAAAGCTTTTGAACGTTCGCGAACAGCCACGATATCACCCGGCACGATAAGTGTAGAGGCAATATTGTTGATTTTACCGTTAACCATAATATGCCTGTGGTTTACGAGTTGACGTGCGGCTGCGCGGGTAGGGGCGATGCCCAGACGGTATACTACATTATCTAAACGTGATTCGATCAGTTTCATTAAATTCTGGCCCGTGATCCCTTTTTTGGTTACCGCTTTCTGGAACAGTTTTTTAAACTGACGTTCAAGCATTCCGTAGGTATATTTCGCTTTTTGTTTTTCCTGAAGCTGTAAACCATATTCCGATAACTTGGAACGTTTTTTTGCCTGTCCGTGTTGTCCCGGAGGATAGTTTTTTCTTTCAAAATATTTATCAGGACCGAAAATAGGTTCTTTAAATTTTCTTGCAATTTTGGTTTTTGGGCCCGTGTATCTTGCCATATCTCTCTATATTTGCTTATTTTCTATTATTAATTATTCTGTATAAATATTAAACTCTTCTGCGTTTGGGTGGACGGCAACCGTTGTGTGGAAGAGGAGTAACATCCATGATCTCTTCAACCATAATACCGGTTGAATGGATGGTACGGATTGCAGATTCTCTACCGCCGCCAGGGCCTTTTACATATACTTTTACTTTTCTTAATCCTAAATCATACGCTACTTTAGCACAGTCCTGTGCGGCCATCTGAGCAGCATAAGGCGTATTCTTTTTTGATCCCCTGAATCCCATTTTTCCGGCGGAGGACCATGAAATAACCTGACCATCATTATTGGTGAGGGACACAATTACATTATTAAACGATGCAGATATGAACGCTTTTCCCTGTGCTTCAATTCTTACAACTTTTTTCTTGGTTGATTTTGTGCTTTTTGCCATAATTTTATTTTTTCTCTTCCCTTATTGCTGTTATTTATTATTTAGTTGCTTTTTTCTTATTGGCAACGGTCTTTTTGCGGCCTTTCCTTGTACGGGCATTATTTTTGGTACTTTGTCCTCTAAGGGGTAAACCGATACGATGGCGAATGCCTCTGTAACACCCGATATCCATTAACCGTTTGATATTCATCTGCACTTCGGAACGCAACGCTCCTTCAACTTTCATTTCATTAATGACACCACGAATGGCGGCCAGTTCATCATCATTCCATTCATTTACTTTTTTATCCCAACTAATACCGGCTTGATTTAATATTTTTTGGGCGGTACTGCGACCAATACCGTAAATGTAAGTTAAACCGATTTCACCTCTCTTATTTTTCGGTAAATCTATACCTGCAATTCTTGCCATATTCTATTTCTCTGTTTATTAATGTTATTGTTTATCCCTGACGTTGTTTGAATTTAGGATTTTTCTTGTTGATGACATAGACCACACCTTTTCTTCTCACTATGATGCAATCTTCGGATCTTTTTTTTACGGATGCTCTAACTTTCATTTTTATATTTATTTATTGTTTTACTTTATGATTTATGCCTGAATGTTATTCTTCCTTTGGACAGATCGTACGGTGACATCTCTACCTGTACTTTATCTCCCGGTAATATTTTGATATAATGCAATCTCATTTTTCCGGAAATATGGGCAGTAATGACATGTCCGTTCTCAAGCTTAACGCGGAACATCGCATTTCCTAAAGATTCTATTACTACTCCATCCAGTTCAATTGACGATTGTTTTGCCATAATTTTATATTACATTATTTCCTAACACTTCTTCTATATACTCGTAAGTTGATAAAACTTCAGTTCCTTTTTCGGTAATGGCGAGCTGATGCTCGAAATGGGCAGCAGGCTGACGGTCGATGGTACGTATGGTCCAGTTGTCATTTTCCATAAATATCCGGGGTGATTTCAGCGTGATCATGGGTTCGATACAAAACACCATCCCTTCTCTTAGTAATTCCCCTTTTCCCGGTTTTCCATAATTTAAGATATCCGGCTTTTCATGCATATCTTTACCTATTCCGTGCCCGCATAACTCTTTCACTACACCATAACCGAATGACTCCACGTAAGACTGGACGGCATGTCCGATATCTCCGGTCGTGTTATTTTTTACCGCCGCTTCAATCGCCTTATCCAATGATTCCCTGGTACGTTTCACCAATAATCTTTTTTCTTCCGATATTTCACCGACCGCAAAGGTATAGGCATAATCACCGTGATACCCGTTTTTGTAAACCCCGCAATCCACAGATATGATATCGCCGTCTTTTAATACGCTTTGATCGGGAATTCCGTGCACCACTACATCATTTACAGACAGGCAGAGGGAAGCCGGAAAGCCATTGTATCCTTTAAATGAAGGTACCGCCCCGTGATCCCGGATAAACTCTTCTCCGATTTTATCCAAATGCAACAGGGGAACTCCTGGTTTGATCGCTTTGGCTACTTCCGCTAAAGTTTTACCAACAAGCAAAGAACTTATTCTGATCAGTTCAATTTCCGTATCTTTTTTTAAGCGTATTTTATTGAACATCTCTTTATTTTATAAACCGCTCCGTCCTTTAAATCTTCCCGCTTTCGTTAATCCGTCGTAATTTCTCATTTTCAGATGGCTGTCGATTTGTTGCAGGGTATCCAGAACCACACCTACCATAATCAGCAGGGATGTTCCTCCGAAGAATTGTGCAAACTGTTGGTTCACACCGAATAACCTTACAATAGCAGGAAGTATGGCTACAATACCCAGGAATATGGATCCGGGTAAAGTAATCTTGGACATGACATCATCAATAAAATTTGCCGTTTGTTTTCCCGGTTTAACACCGGGGATAAAACCGCCGTTTTTCTTCAGGTCTTCAGCTATCTGACCGGGATTGATCGTGATAGCAGTATAGAAGTAGGTAAAACCTATGATCAACAGGAAGAATACAATGTTATACCCCAGTCCGTTATAATCGATGAAACTTTGCCAGAAACCGCCTGTGGAGGTTTGGGAAACCGATACGAAAGTTAACGGAAGGAACATAATAGCCTGGGCAAAAATGATAGGCATTACACCTGCGGCATTTACTTTAAGCGGTAAGAAATTCCTTACACCGCCATATTGTTTGTTGCCCACGATTCTTTTGGCGTATTGTATAGGGATACGCCGGGTCCCCTGTACCAATAGAATACAGAGGCTTATAATAAGCATTAAAACTATAATCTCAATCACAAAAATGATAGGTCCTCCGTTCATTTCGCTGATCCTGGAAATAAATTCGGCATGGATGGCGTACGGGAAACGTGCGATGATCCCGATCATGATGATCAGGGAAATACCGTTTCCAAGTCCTTTATCCGTAATCCTTTCACCAAGCCACATCACGAAAAGTGTTCCTACGATGAGCAGGATAAAGGAAGACAGGGAGAACGCCGTAAATCCTAAGATCCTTGTACTTAACATTGTCGGGGATACAGCACTGAAGAACTGTCCCTGAATATTGGCAATATAAGCAGGAGCTTGTACGGCTACTACCGCCACAGTGAGGTAACGGGTAATCTGATTAATCTTTTTTCTTCCGCTTTCGCCTTCTTTCTGCAACCTTTGGAAAAAAGGAACCGCCAGTGTCAATAATTGGATTACGATAGAGGCGGAGATATAAGGCATGATACCAAGGGCAAAAATGGAAGCATTCGAAAATGCGCCGCCGGAGAAAAGGTCGAGCATACCTAAAAGACCTTCCTGGGCTGCCTGGGTAAAACCTCCCAAAGAAGCCGGATTGATACCCGGAAGCACAATATGAGATCCTAACCGATAAATCAATATAATACCTAAAGTGTAAAGAATGCGTTTACGCAAATCTTCAATTTTAAATATATTCTTTATGGTTTCTATGAATTTTTTCATGAGTAATCAAATTAAGTGTCTAAGTTTCCCGTTTTTTGCTCGTTTTTATGCTTCAGTCGGATTCTCCTCTGATTTTACATTTTCATTTTGACTTACTTCAGCCGTTTTTTCTTTGGATTTACGGGCCGGTTCGGTTTCATTTTCATTCTTCACATTTCCGATAAGCGTTACTGATCCTCCCACTTTTTCGATAGCTTCCTGGGCTGAACGGGAAAAAGCATGTGCACTTACTTGAAGTTTAGCGGTCAATTCTCCTTTACCTAAAATCTTGACCAAATCTTTTTTCTTGGCCAAACCATTATTGATAAGAGTGGTATTATCTATTTCGGCTAAATTCAATTTTTCCGATAATAATTGTAATGTGCTTAAATTGATCGCATTATATTCCACACGATTGATATTCTTAAATCCTCTTTTAGGTACCAGCCTGTAGATGGGCATCTGACCGCCTTCGAATCCTAATTTGCGACTATATCCGGATCTGGATTGAGCTCCTTTATGCCCTCTTGTGGAAGTTCCGCCTTTTCCTGATCCCTGACCTCTGCCTATTCTTTTTGAGCTTTTCGTAGCTCCGTTAGCCGGTTTTAAATTGTGTAAATTCATTTTCTCAAATTCAAAATCAAATTAATATTCCTGTTAAATTTCTTCTACTTGTACCAAATGTTTAATAGAATCTACAATACCCAATATTTGCGGGGTCGCATTGTGTTCTACGGTACGATGCATCTTCTTGAGCCCTAAAGCCTGTAAAGATCTTTTTTGGCGAAGAGGCCTGTCAATAGCACTTTTAACCTGTGTAACTCTAATTCTTTTCATCCTATCAATTATATATGGTTTATAGTTAATTCTTTCAGGAGGTAAAATGGCAGTCAATAGGTTCCGTTTTGCACCTCATTTCTTAATTTCTCTCCTCTTATATTCATCAAATAAAGTAAATAACGTTTTATATATCCTTGTAATTCAATGCTTTATTTTCTGATTCTGAGCTTTTGGAGTTTTTTAGGCATTTCATTTCAAAAAGTCGGCAAATATACATAAATTTTCTAAATATTTCCAGTCAGATTATTTTTTTGTTTTTTTATTATCCGGCCAAAGCTCATTACGGTCAGGCAGAAGCTATCCAAAAAGTTGCATTCATCTCATTTTTTCTTCTTCGGAGTGTCAATGAAGAATCCGGCGGTTAATATCATCTGAATCCTTTACTGCAATAAGGATGGAGCAAGATAAATTCTTCCGACACTTCCTTGTGAAATTGGCTATCGCTATTGCTTAATAATTTTATAGGTTCCGGTTATCTGTTGATCATCCAGGATCTGAAGGAAATATATTCCTGATTTTAAATTGCTTAAATCCAGGATAGTGGTTGAGCCTTTTATATGTTGCCAGATAATCTCCTTTCCCATAATATCACTGATCCGGATGCCGGCAAATTGATGGCCGGGTGTAGAAACCGTCACTTTATTTTTAAACGGATTGGGGTAAATAGATACGGATCCGGTCTTATTATCGCCTAATCCTGTCACAGAAGCTTGTATTTCCTTACTGATTTCCCGGGAAGATCCGCAAAGGTTAACGGCTTTAACCGCTAATACGGCATTTCCAGTGCCGGTAACCGTAATCTCGATACGGTTACTGTCACTTTCCGATAGTTGCCAGTTTTCTCCCGTAAGAGTCCATTCATAAGTAAGGGCGTCGGGTATTTCTTCTATATAATATATATAGGTCTGTTGCGAAACGACATTGCTTTCGCCGAAGATTTCTTCCGGATCAGCGGGGATAGTTCCTTCAGCCTCCCTGACCGTTACGGTTTTAGTCACCGCTTTTTTGAAAACCCGGTCGGGAGAGTATAAGGTACAGGTTACTTCATAATCTCCGGCTTCTTCATACACATGCGATATTTCAATGCCCTCCGATACCGGACTGCCGTCACCGAAATTCCATTCCGCGATTTCCAAAGGCATATTATGAGAATTTATACCCAAAGTCCGGATTTTACCCGTATTATCAAAATGTATGTTTTTCCGGCAATAAGCATCGGATTGTTCATATTTGAAATCGTTCTCGATTTCATAATGAAAATCTGCAATTTCCATAGTTACGGTTTTTCCCGTACGGGAAACCATATCGCATTGGATAACGGTAATATTGGTATCCCTGGGCGCGCGGTAGATATTAGATTCTCCCGAAGCCAATAGAGTCTGGTGGTCGTACCAGTCATAACTGATAAAACCGGGAGGAGCCTTTAACACAACCTCTTCTTCCGTGCTTTCATCGGTGGTTATGGACCGGGACATTCCTTTAACAGCATAATATCCATAGCCGTAATGCGCACCTAAAATACATCCGCTAGCAAGAATCTCCAATCTAACTTCCCGACCTATATAATTTTCCAAATCAAATACTACGGAACTCCAGTTTACCCATAAAATTGATATGTAGTCTTCGGTACACATATTCCATTGTACGGAATGTGTTTTCGATAATGGATTGGGAAAGAGGGAACCGGTATTCCGGTCATATCCGGTATTTAATAAAAAGTAAGAGATCG
>CALECM010000024.1 GCA_937949745.1 uncultured Bacteroidales bacterium
GGATTATTTTCAAAATCTACTATTTTTTGCAGGAAAAGCTCTTTATCCAGATGAACCGGTTTTGTTTTTTCTTGATCACTCATTTTTTTTAATTTGAGTTATAACATTCTTAATTGTTAAAATGTTTTAAATACGAATTCGATACAATTTACCATAAATAAATGTATCCGATTCGTTCACATGGATTTAATCTGATAATAAAAAAATATAGAGGATGCTTTTCGTATTAAAAAAAATTGTACTTTTGCTTCCCAAAATTAATTTAATCATTTAACAAGAAAGAGGTATTATTTATGATCGTTGTTCCCGTAAAAGAAGGCGAAACTATTGAAAGAGCCTTAAAGAAGCTTAAAAGAAAATTTGAGAAAACCGGCGTTGTAAGAGAATTACGCGACAGGCAGAAATTTACAAAACCGAGTGTGATCAAAAGGGAACAAAAGCTCAAAGCTATCTATGTACAGCAACTTCATGCAAAGGAACTTGACTAGGGATAGTAAAATCAAATAAAAAAAGCTGCTTCAGGGCAGCTTTTTTTATTTTCTCATTGTAATCAGATACTTCGATAAAACAGTATCCGCAAAATTAATTTTCCGTATCCAAAGCTTTCCAGGTAAAGGACGCTAATATGGCGCCTAAAAACGGGGCTACGATAAATAACCATAGTTGTGATAGTGCCGCTCCACCCTGAAATATGGCCGGTCCGATACTTCTTGCCGGATTTACGGAAGTTCCAGTAATAGGTATACATACGATATGGATCAAAACCAGGGTCAACCCGATAACAAGTCCCGCCAGGTTATTTGTGGCTCCTTTGGATGTGGTACCTAACACAACCATCACAAATATGAAGGTAAATACGGTTTCGGCGATTAAAGCAGGCCATAATTGCGTATATCCGTTCGCTCCGGTGAATGTAGTGGTAGAAGCCGAATCCTTGGCAAGGACATATAAAACAGCGGATCCGATAATTGCACCGATAACCTGGAATACCATATACATCCCCGCATCTTTACCCGACATTCTTTTACTGAGGAACATTCCCAGCGTAATAGCCGGATTAATATGGCATCCGGATATTTTTCCGATAGTGTAGGCCATTGCCACAACCGATAACCCGAATGCAAAAGCCACTCCCAAGGTTCCTACGGAAGCAAATGGCTGAACGGTTCCTGCAAATACTGCACTACCGCACCCCATCAAAACGAGCACCATTGTTCCGATCATTTCTGCTAAATACTTTTTCATTTTCGTAAATTTGGTAAATATTAGTGATTAATTCTCCTACTCCTAACAGCGATATTAGGAAATGCAAAGATAAATATAAGTCTCCTTAAGAAATTATGAAAATGCAATATGCAGTATCTTTTGGTAAACTTATATAAAAAAAAGATGTGGGATTCTTAATACAGGATTAGTTCGCTTGCTTTTTCTGTTGATTAAACAACTGATAGTTATGCTAAACCTTTATCCTGGTCCGGACGAATCTTATTTTTTCTTAGAAGTACGTGTGAAAGTATAATAAATCAACATTAATCACGCTATTATTGTTATGAATCCATAATCCAAGAGATTTATCATTATGGATTACTTGGGTAATTCCGATGAAAATCGTATTATTGCATTAAAATATTTTACACTTTAAAAAGAACGCCATGAAAAAAATTTCATTATCACTTGCCATTTTGTGCGGATTATTTTTCATCGTTTCCTGTGGTAATAAAAAAGGGCCTACTATTAAGGTAGACAATTTCTCCAATGGAAAGGCCGGGGAGATCATCCTGATTATGGACCACAACATATGGCCGGATACTCTCCGGAACGAAGTTAAGAATGTGTTGACACAACCCCAGCCTGCCATTAACCAGATCGAACCGATGTTTGACATACTCGATTTCCAGAATAAGGATTTTTCTTCCAATTTCCAGCGACACAGGAGCATCGTACGCTTTGACATCAATCCTGATTACTCTGGCAATACTTTCAATATTGAAAATAACGTGTGGTCTTCTCCGCAGGTCTATGTTCATATCAAGGGAAATAATATCAATGATGCCTTGCGGTTATTTATGGATAACCAGGACCGGATCATCAATGTACTCTATGACAACGACCTGAAAAGGTTGCAGACCACTTATTCCCGTGATGTGGATGCGAATACGGAAAAACTGATCAGGGAAAAATTCGGTATCTTTCTCTCCGTCCCCAGCCAATATTTCGTGGCAAGTGACGAGCCAGATTTCCTTTGGTTGCGTTTCAGGACAATGAGAAACGACCGTTTCATCATGATTTACAAAACACCCATGACAGAAATCACTGCAGAGAAACTCATGGATACCAGGGATAGTATTACCAAAAAATATATTCCCGGAGCAGTACAGGGAGCCTACCCTATACTTGCCCGGAAATTGGGATATCCTATCATCGAACAGACCAGGATAGGAAATAAGCAGGGAATGGAAATGAGAGGATTATGGGAATCTGTAAATGATAAAATGGGAGGTCCTTTCTACAGTTTTTCTTTCCTCGATCCTTCCGGCCAAAATTGCATCACTGTGGATGGATTCGTCTATGCTCCGCAAGAAGATAAGCGTGACTATATCCGCGAAGTGGAAGCCATCGTAAAATCCATCAGGTAATCCTTTCCCGATATTCCGGAACATTTATTATTCTATTGCGTCTATAGGCAGTGAATAGTCATCAAGAAGATAAAAAATTGATTGAAGGTTGTTTGAAAAATGACAGGAACAGCCAGAAGTTATTGTATGACAAATATTCACCGGCTATGCTAGGGATTTGCATGCGTTATGCGAACTGTAAAGATGAAGCGGAAGATATTATGATAGAAGGATTTGTGAATGTTTTTAACCGGTTGGATTCTTATAAAGGGGAAAGTTCCCTCTATTACTGGATTAAAAGGGTTATGGTAAATTGCTCCATTTCTTATTTTAGAAAAAATGCGAAACATTTTCAAAATCTTTCCATAGACGAGTTCCCTGATAACGATGTGGAAGATAATACGGTAAGTGTGGAAAGTAATATGGCCCAAAAGGAATTATTACGAATTATACAGGAAATGCCCGAACATCTGAGGGTGGTATTAAACTTAAGAGCTTTCGAAGCTTACGAATATGAAGACATCGCACGGGAGTTGAACATATCGGAAATAACTTCCAGAACACGGTTCTCCAAAGCAAAAAAATGGTTGGAAGAAAGATTAAATATCGTGAGGTGAAATAGAGTATGGAAAAGAATATAGCAGACTTATTAAAAGATTTTACGGAAGAACCTTCTCCGGGATGCTGGGAAAATATTGAACAGCAACTTCCCGCCGTGAATTCTTCCGGACCCGGAAACGAAAATATTCCCGATACCTCCATATCTTCTTCCGTTAAAAGTTCCTTCCTACAAAAATCAGCAGGATTTTGGGTAAAAGCGGTTGCAGTTACCGTAACGACCGCTACGGTTGCGACCTTGGCTATCATGGCGATCGTTAACAATGATAAAAGTGAAATCCCTTCAGGCTCAACTCCTCAAACTCCTGTTGAAAACATATTGATCCCAAAAGATACATTGCCGCAAAATGAGCAACATGAAAGCATTCCGCAGAATACCATATCTTATAAGACTGAAAAGGAAACAAAACAAAATACCAAAACAGTAATCCACAACGAAACCACATCGAATACACAAAACCAACCGGAACTTAAAGAAAATACCGAAGCTGTTGCTGCTAAAATTTCCCCAGTTCCAACTGAATCTGCACCTTCAGCTACAAAACCGCAGGAAGTGGCCCGGAAAATGGATAATACTGAAACTCCAACCGCACCAGCGCCTTCCGTTAAACCCGCGGATACACCTAAAGAAGTTACCGAAGATCCGGTGATCCGGAACAGAGCTCCGGAAGAAGAAGAAATTGATTACAATCCTCCCGTTAAACTGGAGATCCCGAATGTAATAACCCCCAATGGAGACGGAATAAATGACTTCTTCGAGATACGTGGAATTGAATATTGCAACAAAGCCCATCTTATCATTCAAAATCGTTCCGGAAAAATCATCTTCGAATCCCGTCAATATCAAAATAATTGGGGAAGCGATGCCGAAGAAGGAGTATATTACTATTATTTCTATTATACGATTAACGGAATAGACGATGCTTCCAAAGGTACCCTCACCGTTTTAAGGAGATAAAAACATATCGAAAAAACCCGTACTTTTGCTTGATATTTATGGCAGGTTATGGGAAGATTTATCATTAAAAGGATATTGTACGGTTTTCTGGTAATGTTCGGTGTTATCACACTGGTTTTCTTCCTTTTTACCGTATTGCCTTCCGACCCTGCGCGAATGATGATGGGACAGCGTAGCGATCTTGCTACGGAAGAAGCCATCCGTAAAGAAATGGGACTGGATCTTCCGGTTGGCATTCAGTACCTGGCCTACCTGAACGACCTCTCTTTCATATCATGGCACGAAACCGGTGATCCGGATTCATTCTGGTATCTGGATGACAATGATTACAGTTATATTACGCTTTTACCATTTAAGAATTCATCTGTTGTACTGAAAAAACCTTTTTTACGCAGGTCATACCAAACCAAACGTCCGGTGGCTGAAGTATTGACGGAAGCTTTCCCCAAGACTGCCATTTTAGCTGTGGTTGCTATTTTCTTTGCTATTATCGTCGGGATTTTTATCGGCGTATTATGCGCAATTTATAAAGATACATGGTTCGATAAGATCGCGCTCTTCTTTTCCGTACTGGGAATGTCGGTCCCTTCTTTTTTCGCGGCTATTCTGTTTGCGTGGGTCTTTGCGTTTTTACTTTCGGACTATACCGGATTGAGTATGTTCGGTAGCCTTTTCACAGTCGATGATTACGGTTCGGGACAATACCTCGATCTGAAAAACCTTATTTTACCTGCCATTACACTGGGCATAAGACCGTTGGCCCTTGTAGTGGAACTCACTAAGAATTCTGTTCTGGATGTACTGTCGCAGGATTATATCCGTACGGCAAAAGCCAAAGGACTACCTTACAGGAAGATACTGGTGAAACATACGTTAAAGAATGCACTGAATCCCGTGGTAACGGCTATATCCGGATGGTTGGCCTCACTATTGGCAGGCGCGGTTTTCGTAGAATATATTTTCGACTGGAAAGGAATGGGAGTGGTAATCGTCGATGCCTTAAATTTTTACGATTTTCCGATGGTAATGGGAGCTTTGTTGTATGTGTCCATCATTTTGATCATCATCAATATATTAAGCGATGTGATCTACGGATGGCTGGATCCCCGTATTAAAACCGGATAAATAATCAAAAACTATTGGATTACATAAACATGAATGATATCAGGGATATTTCCTCATCCGAACTTCAGCAGTTTCTTTTAGAAAATGGAGAAAAACCATTCCGGACGAAACAGATCAGGGAATGGCTGTGGAAAAAGGGAACAAGAAATTTTGATGAAATGTCGAATTTATCCGTAGCATTACGAGATAAATTAAAATCTCATTTTACCTTTAAAACCACTTCGATTAAGGAAGAGATTGAAAGCACGGACCACACTATTAAATTTCTTTTTCAATTGCACGACGGAGAACTCATAGAGGGAGTTCTTATACCTTCCCAAAACCGGGTTACGGCTTGTTTGTCATCCCAGGCCGGCTGTCCGCTTGGATGTATATTCTGTGCAACCGGTTCAATGGGTTTTAAAAGAAATCTTCATTATGCGGAAATTTTCGATCAATTTAACCTGATGAATGAAAAATCCGTTATAAATTTCGGAAGAGAGATTTCCAATATTGTATATATGGGGATGGGAGAGCCTTTACTCAATTATGAGCATGTCATGACCTCCATTGACATTCTGACTTCTCCCGACGGTAAAGCACTCTCCCCGTCACGGATAACCTTATCCACAGTCGGTATCGTGAAAGGAATCCGGCAACTGGCAGATGACCGCTTTAAAGCCGGACTGGCAGTATCGTTACACAGCGCGGATGAAACCGTCCGGCGGAAACTCATACCGGCCGCGAAAAACAATTCACTGGAAGATCTTCGCAAAGCACTGGAATATTTCTTTGAAAAAAGCAATGAAAGAATAACCTTCGAATATCTTCTTTTACAAGGGATCAATGATTCGATCAAAGACGCGGAGAAACTGGCCGTTTATTGCCGTGCCTTTCCGGTTAAGATCAATCTTATAGAATATAACAATACAGGAACAGGATTACAGGGGAGTTCGAAAGAAAATATAGAAATTTTCAGTGAATTTTTAAAAGCTAAAAACATGGTAGTCAATATAAGACGCAGCAAAGGACAAGATATTTCAGCAGCTTGCGGCCAACTTGTGCGCAAATATTAAATTTTTTGTATTTTTGCAACCGGAAAATTGCCCTGTGGTGTAACGGTAGCACAGCAGATTCTGGTTCTGTTTGTATGGGTTCGAATCCTATCGGGGCAACAAATTTTTTCCTATATCAATTTCCTTTTACATCTTTTTCCAATTTCAACAATCTGGTTTTCAATTCTATACCAGCTCCATATCCCACCATATCCCCGTTTTTTCCGATCACCCGGTGACAGGGAATAACGATTAAGATCGGATTGCGGTTATTAGCCAAACCCACTGCACGGGCCGCTTTTTCATTGCCTACCATCGCAGCTATTTCTCCGTAAGACCGTACTTCCCCGTAAGGAATTTGTATCAGGGCATTCCAAACTTTTTTCTGAAAATCGGTTCCCTGCGGACGAAGCGGTAAATCAAAAACCTTCCTTGTACCTGCCAGATATTCATTCAATTCGACAATGGCCTTTTTGATAAGAGTAGTTTCACGTTCTTCGGAATCATTTCCATAATTATGAAAAGAAATCCCGGTAATAAAATGATCTTCCTCCCGAATATAAATTTTACCTATTTCCGTTGGATATCCGTAAAAATATTTCATATTTTTATTATTATAGTCAATATTAAGGCCGGCTTTCCGGGCTTGGGAATGTTGTAATCTTTTCTGAATATAAAATAAACGGTCATCCTTAATGAACCAGGTACCTGTTTGCTTAAACCAAAAAGAAATCCGTTTGCTCTGACATTTTTCCCGTATTTCCAATATCCAGTTATAATGACACTTCCTGGCTTCCTTTCCAGATTCTCCACCTACGACAACCTGTTCCACCCACGAATCCAGGTAAGGTTCCAGGTCAATCCGTTCAAGTATAGGTTCGCATATGATGATTTTATGTTTAATAGGAAGCTCACGGTAAATAGGGAGCCTATAATCCGCCCTGTCCTGGTTTTCCACCGTGCAGCATATCGTGACATTATCATAGCCATCTCCCCAATCATCCGGAATACATTGATCAAACCGGTCTATCCTTTTCGTAATCATCAGAAAATTCAGATCCTGACGTTCGCGCATCATCTTCCAAGCTTCAGGTCTCCATGAATCCGCATCTTCTACAAAAAAATCAGAACTAAAACAGGTCCAAACTTTTTGACCGGCCGGAATGTGATATGATCCTTTTTTGTTTTGACGTACCGGCAGATCAAAATTCTTCGTTTTCGACACGATGCTGCTATCTTTCCCATGTCTTCCGTCAATTCGGTAAACATAACAATTTCTACACCCTTCACTTAATTTTTGGCAACCATGCCATGGATTCCAAGAAGCCATAAATCTGATTATTCCATACCGGTAAATATCCCGGCATTATTTCGTAATATGCAAATATAGGTATAATATGAAATATCTATAAAGAATAATTACATTCAATCAAAATCATTTTAAATAACTATTTTTGCGCAAAATTATTAACCTTAAATAATAAATAAATATGAATGAACTCAAAATAGTCGCCACTATCCTGATCAGGGAACAATTTAAAAATGAAATGGTTGAAGCTTTGAAAAAAGTAACGGATGGAACCAGAAATGAAGAAGGCAACATTTCTTATGATCTTTTTCAGGATATTAACGATCCTTTGAAATACATCATTCTTGAAACATGGAAATCCCGGGATGCCATAAAAGAACACAATCAAACGGAACATTATCAAACTTTCAAAAAAGATATAGCCGACAAGATCGAATCTATCATGGTCAACACCATAAAATCCGTTTATTAATCAAAATAGTTAATCTGATAATTGTAATTTATTCGGATACCCATAAAATAAATAAGATTTATTTAACCGATAAAATTGTATTTTTGCAGTTTACTATGGTTTATGGAAGATAATATTAAAGATAAAAAGAAATCCGGATTTATTAAAAAACTCCTCCAACTTATCCTTTTTTTAGGACTTGGAATATTCTTTATCTGGATTTCGGTAAAAGACCTTACCCCGGAAGACATCCGGATTATTAAAGAAAGCGCTTCAAAGGTCAATAATCCTGTAAGTTGGATTTTCCTGTTCCTTTCTTTGATTTTCGGAGCTCTTGCGCATTATTTCCGGGCTTTACGAAGTATTATATTGATTGAACCATTACATTATAAGGTACGCAAAAGTATGTCTTTTTACGCCGTTATGGTTTGTTACCTGGCCAACCTGGCCTTTCCCAGGCTTGGAGAAGTATTGCGTTGTACTTTTTTACAACGATATGAAAGGGTTCCTTTCCAAAAATCATTGGGAACTATCGTAACGGAACGGGCCCTTGACCTGATCTTATGGCTTTTTTTCCTGGTTATCGTGATATTGATGAATACCTCTATCCTTTCCAACCTTATTATAGATAAGGCAAACGGAATATCTTTAGGCATGTGGATACAGGAGAAAGGAATGTCGCTATTGACCAATTATGTTCTATATATACTTATCGGAGTAGTAATCATTTTAGGGATAGTAGTTTTCTTAACCCGGAAATGGTGGGGAAAGATTCCTTTTTTCGTCAAAGTAAAAAACTTTTTCGTCGGAATATGGCAGGGGCTTATATCCATTAAAGATGTAAAACGTCCCGTACTATTTGCAGTGTATACGCTCGGTATATGGGTAGCTTATTTCTTCGGAACTTATTTCTGTTTCTTTGCTTTTGATTTCCTGGCGGGATTGGGACCGCTTCCGGCATTTTCAGTATTGATATTCGGAAGTATAGGATTTATGATTGCGCAGGGCGGACTGGGGGCTTATCCTTTGGTAGTGGCGGGTACGCTGGTTCTGTATGGTATTGACTATAACGCAGGTTTAGCAGCCGGATGGGTAGGTTGGAGCGTTCAGACCGTTATGATATTGATATTCGGATTCGCATCGTTGATTCTGGCTTCGGTATCGGACAGGAAAGCCAAAGCCGCCGTTTCACAAACCAACATTGAAGGCTGAAAATATATCATTTATAAATAGATCTAGTTCTCATGAGACCGAAAGGAAATTTCAAAGATAAAATAGTTTCTCGGGGTTTTCTGGCAAAAGAAAGAACTACGGAGTCAGGCAAGATCGTTTTTACAAACGGCTGTTTCGACATACTCCATTTAGGACATGTGGAATATCTTGCCACGGCGCGTTCTTTAGGAGATCTGTTGATAGTGGGGCTTAATTCCGACCGATCGGTAAAAAGGCTTAAAGGAGAAGAGAGGCCGGTTAATCCCGAATATGCCAGGGCCTGTATACTGGCGGCTTTGGAATTTGTGGATTATGTGGTTTTGTTTGACGAAGATACGCCCTATGATTTGATAGAAGCAATCAAACCCGATGTACTGGTAAAAGGCGGAGATTATCATATAGATAATATTGTAGGAGCGAATCTCGTATTATCTAATGGTGGCAAAGTTGAAATAGTACCATTGGTAGAAGGTTTCTCTACCAGTAAAATCATTTTATCGTGTAAACCATAAGGTAAATTCCTGCCGATGAAAAAAATATTCTTTTTTGGATTGTTCCTATGTTTCGTGTTTTGTCACGCACAGAACCCTTTCGTGGATATTAATGAACATACCCAGAATCAGATTTTACTGGACACCGTTACTCCCCAGCCACAGGAAGTTGTTCAAGCCCCTGATGCCCAATTTATCTCAGAACCATACCAAATACCTGCATACGGTTTATACAACCAGGAATGGGATGTTCGTCATTTGAGATCCAAACAAATTCATATCCCTTTTAATGAGAATATTTTACAAATTATTTTAGTTGAATCCCACAATTCTCCTTTCATATTCCCATGCCGGGGAAACGTTATTTTAAATTACGGTCCTGTTAGAAGAGGAGGGTTTCACCCGGGCGTGGATTTTCAATTAAACTCCGAGGATCCCGTTTACGCTTGTTTTGACGGCGTAGTACGTATGGCCCAAAGTTACGGCGATTATGGCAATCTGGTAGTTATTCGTCATTATAACGGACTTGAAACCGTATACGGGCATCTTCATAAATTGTATGTCGAGCCCAATCAGGTAATCAAAGCCGGACATATTATAGGAGTTGCGGGCAGTACTGGAAATGCCAACCAGGTCATGTTACATTTCGAAACCCGTTTCCTAAACGAATACTTCAATCCGGGTTTTATATTAAATATGGAAGAAAGGACTTTAAACTCCAATATCCTGACATTGGAACCTTCTTCTTTTAATATTGTTCCACTCCCGGAAATCAGGACACGTTTCGAAAACCCTGTAGAGAAAGAACCCGTTATGGAATCTCCAGCCAACGTTCAGGAAACCACAATAACCGAAGATAATATATCCATTATTAATGAGAATGAATTGCCGGTTGATAAGAATGATATCGATCATACACACCAATACCATATTATACAAAAAGGAGAAACATTATATAGAATATCCGTAAAATACGATACTTCGGTGGAAGAAATACTCCGATTAAACAACTTCAAAAACGCTTCCCTGATACAGGCAGGGCAAAAAATAAGGGTAAAATAGAGTAAATATATAGGATACTGAACAAAATCGTCTTAAGATTGTT
>CALECM010000025.1 GCA_937949745.1 uncultured Bacteroidales bacterium
GTTTTCACACGTTCTGCACCGTTTTCTCCAGACATTGCCTCTGCGATATTTATTTTGAAATTTTTCCATAGTTATACAAATATAGAAAATTTTTCATTTATCTTATTGTATTATCCTGTGAAGCATACCATCTATAATATTTCCCTGCATCCGGTAAAGTCTGATATAACTGATAAAGAAGCAATCCCGAACAATTCCTTACATTTTAATCTTTTTAACATCTTCTGATAGGGAAATGATACAAATAAAAATCCCATACAAATCCAATATTTGTATGGGTAGTATGGTTTTTGAGTGAATCTCATTTTTCTGCGGAAAGCGAGGGATTCGAACCCCCGGAACCCCGAGGGGTTCAACAGATTTCGAGTCTGCCCCGTTCGACCACTCCGGCAGCTTTCCGCGGCAAAAATACAAAAAAACTTCCATGATATAAACCGGTAACCGGGATATCATATTTAAATCCATCATCAGGAAATAAATCAGGCGTTTAGCCATTACACTTCAATAATTTTACGTAAGTTTGCATTCTGTTTTAAACATATCCCGCTATGAAAAAGTACCTCATCTTCCTTCTTTTGTCATCTTTATTTTCATTACTCGTCGCCCAAAATACGACTACCAGAGTATACTCTTTTGAAATCGACGATAACATCTCAAGACCCGCTTTGAGGAAAACGGAAAAAGCGGTGAGGGAAGCCACTCAAGACAGCGCAGATATACTTTTATTGAGATTGAATACTTTCGGAGGAGAACTGGAAGCCGCGGAGAAAATAAGGACACTTTTACTGGAGGCGCCTATGCAAACTTTCGTCTTTATCGATCCTAATGCCGCCTCCGCCGGCGCGTTGATCTCCATTGCCTGCGACAGTATATACATGTCTCCGGGAGCTTCCATCGGAGCTGCTTCGGTCGTAGACCAGTCAGGAGCAGTCCTTCCCGATAAGTACCAGTCATACATGCGCTCTTTGATGAGGGCTACCGCGGAAAAAACAGGCCGCGATCCGTTGATCGCGCAAGCCATGGTGGATCCCGATACTTATATTAAAGGAATCATTGATTCGGGAAAAGTACTCACTTTCACCACCCATGAAGCCATCCAATTCGGATATTGCCAGGGAGAAGCCAATTCCGTCACGCAAGCGCTCGAGGAAGCGGGTATTGAAAACTATATCCTGCAGGAACAACATCTGACGTGGATAGACAAAGTGATCGGTTTTCTAACTTCTCCGGTTATCAGCGGTATCCTGATCATGTTGATCATCGGGGGGATCTATTTTGAATTACAGACACCCGGCGTAGGCTTCCCATTGATCGTGGCTGTAACCGCTGCGTTGCTTTATTTCGCCCCGCATTATCTGGAAGGGCTGGCTGCGCATTGGGAAATACTGCTTTTCGTAATCGGTGTGGTACTCCTTATCCTGGAAATATTTGTCACGCCCGGATTCGGCGTATTGGGAATCCTGGGCATTATTCTCACTTTTACAGCGCTGGTCCTGACCATGGTCTTCAATATCGGCTTCGATTTCCAGTTTGCGCCGCCCAAGGCGTTATCCAACAATATACTGATCGTATTAACTTCCATTATCGTAGGTTTCCTGGCATCCTTGTGGCTGGGTAAAAAACTACTGATCACCCAAACGCGCTTCGGTTCCCTCTCTTTGAATACCGAACTGGATACGGAAAAAGGTTTCGTCGCCCAGGATATGCGTCTTAATCAACTGATCGGGAAAGAAGGAATTACGCTCACGTTCATGCGACCGGCAGGAAAAGTGGAGATCGACGGTGAGATTTACGATGCGACTTCCTATGCCGGACTCATCGATAAAGATGAGAAAGTTGTGGTGACCCGTTTCGAAAACTCCCAACTGGTGGTGGAAAAGACGGATGAACAATCGTGAAAAATAATCCTTTTAGCATAAGATAAATTATTTAAATTTGCCGAAAAATATCTTATGCCGGAAAATAAATTACGCGACCAGTTAACGATAAAGCCTGTAGAACTTAAATATCTTGATCAATACAATGAATTGATGCGGTATGTGTTCCAGGTGACCCGGCAGGATATCTCCGAGAGCGGTTACGAAGACGGAGAACTGATCAAAACCAAAAGGCCGATATTACAGCATGCCGATATTTACGGATGGTTCAATGCGGATGACGAACTGGTATCCCAGATCAGCATATACCCGTGCGAAGTGAATATTCACGACAAAATATTCAAGATGGGCGGAGTTACCGGCGTGGGTACTTATCCCGAATATGCGAACCTGGGACTGATGAGCGAACTTATTAAACTCGCTTTGAAGAAAATGTGCGAGAACGGACAATTCATCTCTTATTTATATCCTTATTCTATTCCTTATTACCGGCGTAAAGGCTGGGAAATTATGTCGGATCATATCGCATATACCGTAAAAGACACCCAGCTTCCCGCAACCTCGACAGTAGCGGGGCATGTGGAGAGACTGGACCTGGACGACGAAGATGTGATCGCCCTGTATGATCGTTTCGCGCGTTCCAATCACGGGGCGCTGATCAGGAATAAATTCGAATGGGACGAATACTGGCGCTGGGAAATTGAAGAAGATATGACCGCTGCCGTATACTATGATAAGGATGACAATCCTCAGGGACTAATGTTTTACCGGATCTCCCACGACATTTTCCATATCAAAGAGATGATTTACCTTAACCAGGAAGGCCGTCACGGATTATGGAATTTCATTTCCGCACACCTGTCCATGATCGATAAGGTTAAAGGAGATATTTATACCAACGAACCGTTGGCATTTTTACTGGACGACGGACAAATAGCCGAAACCATAGAGCCTTATTATATGGCCCGGATTGTAGATGTAGCGGCTTTTCTTCAGGAGTATCCTTTCTCCGGAAATTTCGAACCATTCCATTTCAAGGTTACCGATCCGATCGCCGAATGGAATAACGGAACATTCAGCCTCACCCTGACGGGTAACAAAAACCGGGAAGTACAGATATCTAATAAGACGCTGGGTAAATGTGTGGAGCTGGATATCCAGACATTATCGACCATGATGATGAGCTACCGCCGTCCCTCCTACCTTCACAAAATAGAGCGTCTTAAAACCGACACCCAGACATTGAGAATACTGGAAGATATCATCCCGAATCAACAACCCTATTTCTCCGATTATTTCTGATCATACAGGAGAATTTTGGTTAACATTTCTCTTTACGCATCAGGATTAATATCCTTTCCGGCAAAAACTTTTATTTATTTAAAATGTTTACAATAAATATTTTGTAGGTAACAACCGGAACATACAATTATTTATAATCATAAAAACAGACACTATGAAAACAAAAAATCTGGTCATAGGGGGAGCCGCCCTATTGGCCGCAGCCGGTGTGGGAGCCGCCATGCTTTACAACCAAAAGAAAACCATTCCTAAAGGAGCCAAAGCCGTAAAACCTTTCGACAGTAAATTATATCTGGGCAAATGGTACGAAATCGCGAGAATGGATTTCATACATGAAAAAAACCTAACGAACGCCACCGCCGAATATTCTTTGAACGGAGACGGGACGATCAAGGTTGTAAACAAAGGATATAACTACAAAAAAGGACAGGAACAGAAATCGGAAGGCAAAGCTAAATTCGTAGCCGATAAAAATGAAGCGAAATTGAAAGTCTCTTTCTTCGGACCTTTTTATGCAGGTTATAATGTGATCGCGATAGACCCGTCTTATAATAATGCACTTGTAGTAGGCAAAAACAAAAGTTATATGTGGCTTCTTTCAAGGGATAAACAAATGCCGGAAGAGATCAGGAAATCTTATCTGCAAAAGGCGGAAGACCTCGGGTTCAATACTAAAAAATTGGTATGGACCGACCACAGTAAATGCTAATTTGAAATAACAGACTTTATAAGGATTGTCCGAAAAATTTGGACAATCCTTTTTTATTGCTTTGATAATAAGGTTACCTTTCAATTAATCGTTTAATTTTATTTAGATTATCCAAATAGAAAGGTCAATACTATATTTGGTTTATTTACTTTTTTCCTTGATGAAAAAAGTAACAAAAAAATCAAGGCAAACCTTCGAATAAGCGAGAGCAGAGGAAGCTCGCTTACTATGCCGAGCGAGAGAAGGTTATTAATAGGCATCTTCCCGCTCTGCGAATTTCCAAACAGTCCGGAAAGGCAGACGCAAAAAGAGAACCGCCACATAACCTCAACCATTCTCTTTTTGCTATATACTCACTCCGTTCGCATCCTTTCTTCCCTTTAAGAATTTCGCATTCATCGCCTTTTGCCTGTCCATCGCAAGCTACATGGAAAACCCGCCCGTTATACCTGAATTTCATGTAAAAGTGCGGTAAACGTTAAATCATTTGTTCTTCAGATCCTTCACTTTATTCAGGATAACATAATCATTCAAATTGTCATTCCGGGCGAAGCGAAGAATCCGGTTTCCTGCATAATAAGCATCTATATTACTGATTCGGGATGATAACTTCGGGAACCCAAAGAAAGTTGGCTAGGGACAATACCATATTAAATTGCTCCAGATCCTTCACTTTGTTCAGGATGACAAAAGAGCTCAATATATTACTTTTAATAAGTTGATTCATCGGAACGGCACAGGAATCGTATTCCGTTCTTTTCCGGAAAATACAAAAAAGAGCGCCATAATCCCGCACATGACAAAGGCGAGACCTATGGAAAATATCGTGTTATCATTAAAAAACCCTGCCAATAAGGTACAAAGGAACGCAATTAACAACTGGATGGAACCGAAAAGTGCGGAAGCCGCTCCGCTATTATCGGTAAAAGGTTTCATTGCCAGTTCCGTCGTAGCGGGAAATAAAATCCCGATCGGGAAAATAAAAAAGAATAACAGGATCAGGATCAGATAAATCGAAGCATTAAAATACATGGCTGCCAATAAAATAACACTGACTGTGAACATGACGCCCAATGCATATTTTACCACTTTGGGAGTCGTGGTATAGCGTTGCAGTACGTTGACCAAATAAGAAGCCACCATGAGTCCTGCCGCATTAACGGCAAAAATGATACTGAACGCATTGCCGGAAAGTCCTCCGTATTCCATAATGAGAAACGGCGCATTCCCAACATATACCATCAAAGCTCCATTAGCCACTCCCGCGATAAGCGCATACCATGTAAACTGTCTGACCTTCAAAATATTCAGGTAATTCCGAACCACATTGCCGACAGGTTTGCGGTTTTGTTTGGCCCGTGTTTCCGGAAGGAAAAAAAGCGACAACAGAAAAAGCATTACTCCCAATATAAGCATCGTGCCGAAAACGGCCCTCCAGCTCCATACCGACAAAATACCATTTCCTATCAATGGCCCCACGATAGGGGCCACACTCATGATAAGCGCCAGAAGTGTAAATATTTTAAGGGTTTTCGAAGAATCGAAATAATCGGTTACCACGGCCCTTGAGATCACAACGCCTCCGCATCCGCCTAAAGCCTGAATAAAACGGGCTACCCATAGTTGTTCTACAGAGGTTACATACATACAGGCTACCGAAGCCAGTATAAAAATAGAAAGGGAGATCAGGATCGGCCTTTTCCGTCCGAAACGATCGGCCAATGGTCCCCAGAAAAGTTGTCCCACGGCAAAACCACCTAAAAAAGTCGTCAGGGAAAGTTGTACGGCCGCGATC
>CALECM010000026.1 GCA_937949745.1 uncultured Bacteroidales bacterium
TTTCCCTACACGACGCTCTTCCGATCTTTATGCAGACTGGTATATTCATCATTTCTTAAATTTAAAACCACTTTCTCCCGGTATACATAAAGTTTGCCTTGCTTTTCAAAAAAACACAAGTGATCCCGTTGCCATTGAGAAAGGATTTGGATTCCTGTTAAAAGAAAATAACAATAAAACTTTTGTTTACAAGGTTTTAGAAAACACTTCTATCCATAATGTTTCGATAGTAAATATCTTGGCTCTTCATTTTTGCAGGCAAAAAAATATTTATCCGGCGTCTTATTTGAATTTTGTAACTTCCTTGAGAGTTAAAGATTTGAAAAGTGCTGACATAAAACAAGGTATCTTATTTTCTACAGAGGAAAAATCCAAAAATGTACGAAAATTGGGATTTATGATAACATCCCCGGCTCTGTTATTGCGGGAAGGGAAAAGACATGTTAAAGTAGAACTGACATTCGAAAATATGTCTTTCAAAGAGTTAAAAAATAGATTTATACGGGCAGTGAGGATTATTAGAAAATGTAAAGAAAGAAATATCGGGATACAGGAAATTTTATCTGAATTCAGAGGAAATAAAAATAATTATCGGAAAGTATATGAAGAATTGATCGCCAATGATATCGAGATACAAGATATTCTAATAAACTTACAAAAAGACGTTGTATTACAGAGGATATTGTCGGAATTGGACGGAAGTAATATTCCTGAAGCTGAAATTTCTTCGGAAACCATAGGGAATTTATTTATCCAAAATTTGTTTTTTCTCAATATAAGCACGATTGATGCATGGCAAACCATAGAAAACTATTCAGTAAAAACTGAAAATAACCATTTTATCATAGAATTTTCATTAGCTGAAGATTTTCCTGCAACTTCTGCATGTGAGGAAGGAATTCATAAGTTTTCTTCCAAATATCCTGCTTTAAGTTTCATCCTAAATCCCGATGCGAGATTATATCCTTATTCATGGATGAAATATGTTTTATTGAAAAAAATCCATATAGAAACGGAAGTAAGCGGGGTTAACAATATTTTGGTTTATAATGATTTAGGACGAATAGATAATTCTAAACCATTTAGTCCGTTCGGTATTAATACTGAAAAAGGAACCTGGTTTACGGTCGGTAATTATGAAATGGCATTAAAAAATACGGTTTCTGTTGATTTGAAAATAGAATGGATACCATTGCCTTATAACCAGGAAGGACTTTACGGTTATTATAAATTATATGATCAAAACATTGATAATACTTCTTTTAAGGTAAATTCCCGCTATTTATCCGATTATCATTGGAAAAATGACAAAATCTTATATTTATTTTCAACGGAACCTCAACAGCAAAACAATATTCCCTATCCGAATATGCCCTTGTCCAATATCAGTCGATTGAAGGATATCTCCGTTGAGAAAATGCCTCCGGTGCAGGTGGATGAAGAAAATTACGAATATAATATACAGGCTCAATCGGGATTTATCGGCTTTGTTCTTAGTGAACCGGAAATGGGATTGGGAGAAAAATATTACCGGAATATTTTTACCGACTATATCATTAAAAATACCTTAAAAAACAAAACGAAGATACCGGCTCCGAATCCCCCGCTTACGCCTCAAATAGAACGCTTGACAATGTCCTACAAAGCATACGATGAGATCGACCTTAGAAAAAAAAACATTGAATGTTGCGATTCTGCATTTTATCATGTTACTACATTTGGAAATCGTCTCTTATATCCATCCAATGAAATTAATGAAGTTCCATTGATCTATTCCATGGAAACGGATGCTAATATTTTAGTGCAGCTGGCAGGAATAAAAAAAGGAGAGGAATTGAATCTTTATTTTGATTTCTTTCCTGTAAATAAAGAAATCTTACTCGATGAAGTTCCTTCAATAAAATGGTATTTGGGGAATGGTTATCAATGGGAAGAAATTCCTCATGGATATGTCATTGAAGACAAAACAAGGAATATGCTGGCCAGTGGAATTGTAAAAATCAATATTCCTGAAAATTTGCCTACTTCCTTATATGATAACAATCAAAAAATATGGTTGAGAATTGGTATAGAAAAGCATGAAGATGTTATTTCTTACCTGAAGAATGTATATGCAAACGTAGCCGAGGCCGAACTGAAAATAGATGACGCTATTTTAAGGAATGATGATCCCGTGACTTTTACCGGAGAGCTTGAGCCTGAAAAAAAGATCCCGGGAATAGAGAACTTTGAAATAATTTCTTTTTATGGTGGACGCAAAAAAGAAACGCCTCAGGAAATGCTTATGCGTTGGTCCGAATATATGAGTCATCGCGGGAAAGCTGTGACGCCAAGAGATATTGAACGAATCACTTTGCAGCAATTCCCGGACATGGGAAAAGTGAAATGTTTTCCCAATTATAATTGTAAATCCAATGAAAAAGGAGTTGTTACTCTGGTTGTAATTCCGGAAATTACGGCCGGCGATAAAGTTCAACCCTACAAACCGATGGCAAATTCCCGTCAGATATTAAAAATCGAATATTTGTTTGAAAAACTTACTTCCGCATACCTTGCCCAGATTGATGTTATAAATCCATTATATGAAGAAATCATCGTACGTTGCAAAATAAAATTCAGCCATACAATATCTACTGCCGCCTGCAGGACTAAGCTACAGGAAATTTTTAATGCCATCATAGCGCCCTGGCAGTCCAAATACAGGCTTCCTGACTTTGATTATTGTTTAAGTCCTGATAAATTCATTCAGATAATTATGGAACAGGATTTTATAAATGAGTTATCGGAACTCTCCATTCTCCGGGTCTCCCAAAAAGATAGTGACCAATACGAAATCAATGAATATAAAGAAAATAAGGGGATAGTGAGACCTTCTAAACCCTATGCTATATTTATTCCGGCTAAAGAACATATTATCCTGAATATCGATTCCGAAACCGGCTTGTCGGCACAATTCGGGATAAACGAAATGGTTATAAACGAGAGTTTTATAGTTGAAAGTTGAAAAGTGAAATTATGGACAAAGGCCAAATTTACGCAACAAAACCACCTTTCAAATTAAATAATAATGCCTAAAAGAACGAGGGACACATTAAGGGAAAGTTTCAAACAGGGAAAAAGACCTACTGAACAGGACTTTGAAAACCTGATAGATTCTACCATGAATATCCTGGACGATGGATTTAGTAAAACTCCCGAAACAGGTATGGGCCTGGCTCCTCTTTTGGAAAAAGGAACAATTCTATCCGTATTTCGAAAAACAAGTGACAGTAAACCGCAATGGGAAATTGCCATTGAACAACAGGAAGGAAACCTTGAAATTCGCAAGCATCAGGATGATAAAACCATTCCCGTACTAACCCTGAAGACGGATGGTTCTGTGTTATACGGAGAGCAAGGAAAAAATTCTGTTTTTGGCGGAAGCGTTACAATTCCTGTCCGTGAAGGAGTCTATTCTCAAAGTGTTCCCGCCGACGGAAAATGGCATGACATAACCGGTGACCTGGACGGTTGTCAGGCATTGGAAATTGTGGCTGTGGCCGGCAGGAAAAATTCAGGGAAACACGCCGTACTAATGGCTTTCGCAACAACCTGTTTTGGGGAAAACTCCAAAATTAAAAAAATAAGATCCTATTACGGACAATATGGATACAAGATTTGTATCCGATGGATAAAAAGTGAAAATGATGAAAATCAGTGCCGTCTACAGTTGAAATCGAAATTTCATTACGGTGAAGAGATACATATTAATTCACATATTACTTCTTTATTAGGTAAAAATGTAATATTATAATGACAAATAATTTCATTCAACGTCGGGAGAAAGAAGATAATTTCTTTGTAAGGCTTCAAAAAGAGACGCTTAAAAAACTGCAAGTATTAAGCGGAAAAATATGGACGGATTACAATTTACACGATCCGGGCGTCACCATTGCCGAAATAATCAATTATGCATTATATGAGCTTCAATATCAATTGCAATTTCCTATTGAAACCTATTTGTCTACAGGAGAAGGAATTGATTTTGAAAAACTCGGCTTTTTTCCCAAAGAAACTATAACCGGAAAATCTGTTGTTACTCCGGAAGATTATGAAAATCTAATCCTTTCAACTATTCAGGGAATCCAAAATTGTAAAATTATTCTCAATAAAAATCATAAATACGTAATTACTGTAGAATTGGATGAAGAGATTTATGCTGAAAAAATTATCAATGAAATTGAAAAGTTATATCATGCCAATCGGAATTTATGTGAAACACTCGGCGAAATCGTTGTTGGAAAAATAGTACAGGAGAAAAAAACCGGTGATTTAGCATTTGCTCCTGAATTTTATAAGGAAAGGAATGTTTTCAACAGAAAAAAAAGTTTTTCATCGCAATATTATTCCGTTCAGAATCATTTTCCCGATAACTATGGCTTGAATGAAAAAGGAATACCTGCCTCTGTTACTGATGAACACAGAGCCAAAATAATGCAACTCAAAGCCTACATGCTTATTTATGATCATTTATTGGCGAATACTTTACATCAATCGGGAAATGTAAATAAATTACTTGCATTGTCAGAAGAAAGTTTTCCGCTTTATGAACCTGGTTTTTCAATCAGTAAAATAGAAGAATTAACAGATAAAAATAAATTTAAAAAAAATAAACTTCAGGATACGGATTTTCTCAATTCGCAGAAATCACATTTTCTGGATTTTTTGGATGTAATTTACGGAGAGGACACCAAATCATTCTTTCTCCACGAAGGGAATCTGCCGGAACAAAACAGAAAAAGGATGGTGCTGATCCGGAAACTCCCACAATGGAACCAAAACCGAATGCGATGCTTTGAT
>CALECM010000027.1 GCA_937949745.1 uncultured Bacteroidales bacterium
ATGGTTTGGTATAAAGCCTGTTGTCCGAATAACATTTTTTCAAACCAATTCTTTTTTTCCACATCATAATGTTTCCTGACCTGAAGTAATTCCACAGTGAAACCCGGTTTACGGAGGGAAATTTCCAGTTGCTGATGATTGGCGTAAGGCGTTTGGTCCGGTGTAATCAAATATCCAAGGATAGCGACAATGATAACCGCACAGATGAAGAATAACGAAAACATACCCTGTTTCTGTTTCTTAAACTTTTTCCAGGTCAATTCTGAAAGGGAAACGGAACGGTATTCTTTGGGTTTTCGTTGAAAAGGGAATATCTTCATCATGAAATAAACAAAGGAATGAGATTGCAAAAATAAGATTTCTGGCTTAAGAAAAAGAAGATAAACCATAAAAATAAAATGTTAACTTTTTCGTTAAGAAAAAACATGTAAATTTGCAAAATGAAAAAGAACCCCCTTCTGAAGTTCAAATTATTGATATTTATGTTGTTATTATTTGTTGTTAAGGGCTATTCCATCCCCGATCACAATATAAATATTGAAACTTTATATACTGCAGGATTTGAAAATCTATCTTATCCTATAGTATTAGAGGATTCTTCCGGAAAAGAAAAAAGCGAAGAGAGGAAAAATAAGCGTGATAAGCCGGCGAAACGCGATAAGAATATGAAAGGTAAGGTGACTTTCGAATCTTTCGAAGCGAATTACCAACGTGCCATGAGGTTCTATCATAAACAACAATATCTTTCGGCCGCCCGTCTTTTCGAAGAACTTTACCCGCTTTCTTTCGGTACTCCGTTTGCCGATACCATTCTTTTTACTTTTGCCGATTGTTATTTCCAGAATCAGGATTATGAGTTATCGGCATTCCATTTTAAAGATTATACCCGCCGTTTTCCGGGTACCGAAAGGACCGAAGAAGCTTATTTCAGGTGTGTGGATGCGATCTATAACGTGTCGCCTTATTATTCTTTAGACCAGTTTGAAACCAAATATGCAATTGAAGAGATCAACCTTTTTATACAACTTTATCCCCGAAGTAAATATGTGGAACAATGCAACGCCATGCTGGACGAATTGCGGGAAAAGTTGGCCCAGAAGGATTTCGAAATCGTGAAATTGTATTATAACACGGAAAATTACCAGGCAGCCCAGATTGCGGCAAAGAACTTCCTGAAAACTTATTCTTATTCGAAGTATGCTCCCGAAACGCTCTATTTGCTGGTCAGGAATAACCTGAAATACGCCAAAAAAAGTGTACAGGCGAAACAAAGGGAACGTTATCTCGACTGTATCGCGGCTTATGAATTGTTGAAAAACAGTTATCCTGAATCCAGTTTCGTAGAGCCGGCCAAAGCTATCGCGGATGAAGCCGCCCTGATTATCGATAAATCAAAAAAATAATCCATATACGATGAAAAGTACTGATTACAAAAAATTAAAAATTGATCATTATGCCGTAACCCGGAATCCCAGCGATTTTGATAAAGAAACGGGTAATATTTATAAAACGGTTGCCATACTGTCCAAGCGATCCAATCAGATCGCATTGGAATTAAAAGAGGAATTCGTGGAAAGATCACAGGAATTCAACACTGTAACTGATACCCTCGAAGAAGTTTTTGAAAATAGGGAACAGATTGAACTTGCAAAATATTTCGAACAGTTACCGAAACCGACTCTTCTGGCAGTCAGTGAATTTGAAAACGGACAGATCTATTTCAAAGATCCTGAAAAAATAGACTAAGTATGACGATGGCCAGGCCTCAACATATAGTGCTCGGTATTACCGGGGGAATAGCGGCTTATAAGTCGCTATTTCTTATACGTATGTTCAAGAAAGCGAATTATGACGTTAAGGTAATCGCTACCGGCAACGCATTGGAATTTGTTACACGGCTTACCATCGAAACTTTATCACAAAACGAACTTTATTATGATCCGTTCGCACCGGTGGGGCACCGGGAGGTTGAGCATATCGCACTTGCCGATTGGGCGGATGCCGTGGTCGTAGCTCCTGCGAGCGCCAATATTATCGGGAAATATGCGGGCGGAATTGCAGACGATGCTTTATCTACTTTTTTATTGGCCGTTAATAAACCCGTGTTTATGGCGCCTGCCATGAATCATAATATGTATCAACATACGGCCGTGCAGGAAAATCTGGCGAAACTCCGTGCGAGAGGTTGCCATATTATCGGACCGCAGGATGGCTTTCTGGCATGCGGTACGGAAGGGCAGGGACGGATGGAAGAACCAGACCGGATTTTCCGGATTGTATCGGAACATTTTGAGAACTCTAATGCCTTTAAAGATAAAAAAGTGCTCATAACGGCCGGCCCTACTTATGAGGCTATAGATCCAGTTCGTTACATCGGAAATCATTCTTCCGGACTAATGGGATTTGAATTAGCCGGTTCTTTTGCCCGGCAGGGCGCTGAAGTAACCTTGATTACGGGTCCGACAAACCTTCATACAAATGATAACCGGATCAACCGGGTGGATGTCGTAAGCGCTATGGAAATGAGGGAAGCCGTAAACCGTTTTTTCGGGCAGTCGGATATTGTGGTGATGGCGGCAGCCGTGGCTGATTATACTCCCCGTAACACAGCGCATCAAAAGATCAAAAAGAAGGAAGATACCTGGATGCTGGAACTGGAAAAAACCATCGATATCCTGGCAGAGATCGGACAGCGGAAAGAATCCGGACAATATATTGTGGGTTTTGCCCTGGAGACGGATCATGAAATGGAAAACGCGAAAAGCAAATTGCAAAATAAAAATCTGGACCTTATCGTTTTAAACTCTATGAAAATACCGGGAGCCGGTTTTAAATCCGAAACCAACCAGGTGACCATGATCGCCAGGGATGGCGATACGGTGGAAATATCCTTGAAAAGCAAGAAGGATGTAGCCGGGGAAATTACGGAATATATAGGCCGCCGGATTTCGAAATAAATCAATGATATTATGAAGAGGCTTTTTTTTATTTTTTCCCTTGTTTTGTTATCGGTCACTCTTTTCGGACAGGACTTTAGGTGTAACGTTACGGTAAGCGCCAACCAGATTTCCGGTTCGAACAGGAACAGGTATGACGCTTTACAAGAGGCGCTCTATAAATTCATCAACGACCGTAAATGGTGCAACTATACGTTGAAAACCAATGAAAGAATCGAGTGTTCTTTATTCATCAATCTTACCAGCGTTTCCGGGGATGTGATGACCGGTACCATGACCGTGCAATTACAACGGCCTGTCTACAATACAAATTACAAAACAACAGTATTGAATTTTCAGGATAAAAATATTAAATTTACTTATGAGGAAGGAGCTCCGTTGGAATATGCCGATAATACGAACCTTTCACAGTTTACTTCTCTTATCGCTTATTACCTCAACCTTTTCCTTGCGTTGGATTTCGATACGTTCTCCCTGAACGGAGGTGCGGAATATCTAACCAAATGCCAGTCTATCGTTAGCTTGAACCAGAATTCGCCCGAACCCGGATGGAAATCTTATGAATCCGGACAAAGTAACCGTTACTGGATCATGGAGAACCTCACCAATGCGCAATATAGTAAAATACATGAGTTCCTGTATACCTATCATCGTTTGGGATTGGATGCCATGACGGAATCGCCCGATGCGGGAAGAGCCGTTATCGCGGAAAGTCTCCGTTTATTGCAACAGGTACACCAGCAACGCTCCGGACTGGCTATTGTGCAATTGATGGTACAGGCCAAATCAAGTGAAATTATTGAGATTTTTAAAGAAGGAACCCCAAGCGAGAAGTCACAGGTCGTAGCAATTATGAAACAGATCGATGCGGCGAATACAGCGAAATATGATGCCATAAACAAAGCGGCTCAATAAAATGCTCCTGAACCTTCACATAGAAAATTACGCTCTTATCAGATCCCTGGATATCCGATTTGATAACAGTTTTACGGTTATCACCGGGGAAACGGGAGCCGGAAAATCCATACTTTTGGAAGCATTGGCTCTGATCCTGGGTAATCGCGCGGATAACGCGTTACTCCTGGATAAATCCAGGAAATGTTTTGTGGAAGGAGAATTCGACATCAGCAAACTTTCCCTTAATTCTTTTTTTGAAAAATATAATCTCGACTATCAGGATATTACAATCTTACGTAGAGAAATCAATGAATATGGGAGATCGAGGGCTTTTATCAATGATACCCCGGTTACGCTTCCCGTTTTAAAAGAGTTGGCTGTGAGACTGGTGGATATCCATTCCCAACATCAGAATCTTTTACTCAATAATGCGGCTTTCCGTATCAACCTGCTCGACCAGTATGCGGGAACGGATCATCTTCTGAAAGAATACCAAACTCTTCTCAACCGCTACCGGGAAATAGAAAGGGAGTTATCGGCTTTACAACAGGTACAGACCGAAATGGAAAAAGAACGTGATTACCTGGACTATGTGGAAAATGAATTCCGGCAGGCAAATTTAACCGAGAATGAACAGGAAGAGCTGGAGCAACAGATTACGACTCTCTCCCATGCGGAGCTGATCAGCAATAATTTATTTCATATCAATCAATTGCTAACGGACGGGGAGCCTAATATTTTACAACTACTCAAAGAAGTATCCAAAGATTGTGAATCCATCATTCCCTACGATCCCCGAATGGAAGAGATCGCTAAAAGACTGGATGAGGTAAAGGTAAATCTTGAGGATATTGCGTATGATGTGGCCAGGAAAGATGCGGATATTACGGCGGAACCCGGTCAGTTGGATCAGCTTAGGGAACGCCTGGATTTCATTTATTTCCTGGAGCAGAAACATCATGTACGGACTTTCGGTGAATTGTTCGGGAAATGGGAATCCATCAGAGAAAAACTTGGACAAATGGCTGATAATTATTCCCGTATTGAAGAATTGGAAAAAGAGAAAGAATCAGTATACGGGCAAACGATGGATAAGGCTCTTGATATCTCACAACTTCGGGCTTCCGTTATTCCATCGCTTGAACAGGAGATCCGTTCTAAATTACAATTACTGGGGATGGAGGATGTGGTATTTATTATCGACAATAAACCCGGAAAAGTTTTAACGGATAAAGGTATTGACCATATCAGTTTTTATTTCTCGGCCAATAAGGGAATACCGCCTGAAGAAATAGAAAAGACAGCTTCGGGAGGAGAATTATCCCGGTTGATGCTGGCGATAAAATCCACGATCACGATGGCATTAATCCTCCCCACTATTATATTTGACGAGATCGATACGGGAATATCCGGGGAAATAGCAGGTAAGGTGGCGGGAATGATGCAGGAGATTTCCCGAACAAGACAGCTTATGGCGATTACCCATCTTCCGCAGATCGCGGCCAAGGGTAAATTACATTACTACGTTTACAAAGAATATGCCGACCATAAAACTTATACGGGCATAAAACCGTTAGATGAGGAAGAAAGGATTGAAGAACTGGCGAAAATGATGAGCGGCGTGAAAGTTACCTCCTCTGCCAGGCAAACCGCCAAGGAATTAATGGATTAATCAATTGAAGGGATGAAAATGACAAAGGCAAAATTTATTTTAATGTTTTCGGTGTTTTTCGGCATCACTTTCCAGGTTTTTCCACAGGCGATAAAAAATAAATCCGAAAGTAAGTTCGTATACCAGACTTCCTTCGGTTTTTCCAACGGTTTAGGCAAGATCCAATTCGATGACAGGAGTATTACCAACAATATTCCTACTTTCAAAGTACAACAGTTGCTGGCCTATCAATTTAATAATTACATTATCGCCGGAGTCGGCGGTGGACTGGACATCTGGAAAAAAAGCGCTTTTATTCCGTTGTACGCGAATCTTAGTGTAAATTTTATAAACAGGAATGTAACTCCCCATTGGTATCTTAACGTCGGATATGCTTTTAAATGGTATGTCTCCACACGTCCCGATCCGATGACGCTGGTAATCCATGGTGGAGCTCCGGGTCCCTACGGTGAAACGGGATTAGGTATAAAAATCAGGATGAGCGACCGGCTCTCTTTCATCATTACAGCCAATTATATGGCATACTATTCCCAAATCAATTATAGTGTGGTGGAACCGGATGAAATTGATTTTTCCAAATACGCCACAAATCGCTCCATGAAAACTTTCTATCATTTCGTGGGACTGAAAGTGGGCGTCATGTATTAATTAGTCAATAATTCTCAGTTCTTCAACACCCAGACGTACTTTCAGCCATTTTACCAGTTGCTCTTTTTGACCGGCATCCGGTTTCTTTTTCCATTGGATATAAACGGTGGGAACGGTAGTGGCTTTCAATGTAGATGTTTCCGTAAAGGTCATATTCGTGATGGAAACATGACTTACGGCAGGATACTGTACGGCTATTTCATGGGCTACGCGTGCGTATTCCGCTGAAGTATTATTCAATAACAGGATGTTATTCTCAAGTTCCCTGATGATCGAATCCTTCTGGACAAGCTGCTGTTCCTTTTTATCCAGTATATTTTCTATCAATACTGATTCCAGTTCTATTCCCCCTGATAGTCCTGTTTGCTTGATATGCAATTTCGTTTTGGTTAATCCGTAATCCAGTAATTTTTGGTTTAGCCATTCCACGTCTTCACCATCCAAAGTTTGTCCGACAATGGATAATGTGATCGTCCTCTCTTTACGTCCATACGTTTTCCTGCTGTTAATCAGCTCCACTTTGTCGAATACCGGGCTTTCCTGTACTTCACTTATATAACGAATAGCGGCATTATTAAAGGCTGTTTCCCTTATGACACTGATGGCGATAAAAATACTGGGAATGATTACGATGATGGTGAAAATGGAAATATAGCGGCTTACTCTTTTGGACTTATCGGGATCCAGGTATTTTTTGTGAGGGAATTTTAAAAACCTTACCATCAAAAAAGTAGCCAGGGCAATAAAAAAGGAGTTGATAAAGAAAAGGTAAAATGCGCCCAGGAAATAATTCCACTGTCCCGTGGCAATACCGAAACCTGCGGTACATAAAGGAGGCATCAACGCGGTGGCAATGGCTACCCCGGAAATGACCATAAAAGGCTGTTCTTTTCTGGATAAGGCCACGATGCCGGCCATTCCCCCCACAAAGGCGATCATCACGTCAAATATGGTAGGTTTGGTACGGGCAAGTAATTCCGATTGTGCATCGCTCAATGGAGAAACTAAAAAATAGAAGGTGGAAGCCAGTAAACTGATGCCCACCATGATGAGGAAATTTTTCAATGACTTGCGGAGCAATTCGCTGTCGCTGATCCCGATAGCGAGTCCGATGCCGTTGATAGGGCCCATGAGAGGAGAGATCAGCATCGCCCCGATGATCACGGCGGTGGAATTAACGTCTAATCCTATGGAAGCGATGATAATGGCAAATGCCAGGATCCATAAATTCGCTCCCTTGAATTCAACCGATTTTTTGATACTTGTTATGGTGGATTCTACATCCGTATCCGGATATAATCCGGCCAGTCTTTTGAGTTTTAACCAGATTACACGAAGAGAACGAGAAAAACTGTTTTTTTTTCCGGTCTCATTTTCTCTCTCCGGAGAGGTTGAATCAGGTTTCATATTAATCAATATTAAGCATGTTTAATGATCTTGATCATTTCTTCCAGATTCAGTTTCTTCTGGTCGCCGCTTTCCATGTCTTTGAGGGTGAAAATCTGCTCTTCCATTTCATCCTTACCTGCCATGATTACATATGGAATTAATTTCGAATTGGCGTATTGCATTTGTTTCGCGATTTTAGCCTGATCAGGATAGAGTTCGCACGGTATACCGTTATTTCTCATTTCTTTAAGAACGGGCAGCAGATAAGATACTTCGGTGTCTCCAAAATTAAGAAACAATACTTTAACAGGCGATGACAGGTCCTCAGGGAAAAGCCCCAGTTCCATCATCACATCGTAAATCCGTTCCGCACCGTAAGAGATTCCCACGCCCGACATGTTCTTCAATCCGAATATTCCCGTGAGGTCATCATATCTTCCTCCTCCGGAGATGCTTCCCATTACCGCGTTCATAGCTCTTACTTCGAAAATAGCGCCGGTATAATAATTAAGGCCGCGGGCCAGCAACACATCCAGTCGGATAGGAGAAGAAATGTCCAACATGCCGGCATACCGGAGCATGGTCTCCACTTCATTTACTCCGGCTAATCCCGTTTCATTATCTTTGAAAAGTGTGCGGAGCGTTGCGAATTGTTCCTCGTTGGAACCGCTGATATCGAATACCGGATTTAACAATCCGATAGCTTCGGGTGATATTTCCCTCTCCAGTAATTCTTTGATCACATTATCTTTACCGATCTTATCCAGTTTATCGATCGCCGTACATATATCGACCATCTTTTCCGGCGCTCCCATTATTTCGGCTATACCTGCCAGGATTTTCCGGTTATTAACTTTGATGGTCACTTCAATTCCGAGCGAAGTGAAGACTTCATCGGTGATCTTCATTAATTCCGCTTCATTCCAAAGGGAATTACTGCCGATAACGTCCACGTCACACTGGTAAAATTCCCGGTAACGCCCTTTTTGAGGTCTGTCAGCACGCCATACGGGCTGTATCTGATATCTTTTGAAAGGAAAAGTTATTTCATGCTGGTGTGTGACCACGAACCGGGCAAAAGGCACGGTAAGATCATACCGGAGTCCTTTTTCGCTGATTTTACCTGCCAGTTGCGGAGGAGGTAAAGTAAGATCAACTCCTTTCGTAAAATCACCGGAATTCAATATCTTGAAGAGTAACCGGTCTCCTTCTTCCCCATATTTTCCCGTTAGTGTAGACAAATTTTCCATCGCAGGAGTTTCTACAGGCTGATAGGCATATTTCTCGAAAATAGTCCTGATCGTATTAAATATATAATTCCTCCTGATCATTTCAACAGGCATAAAATCCCTGGTTCCTTTTGGTATTGAAGGTTTCATAAGCTCAGCTTAAAAATAGTTGATGCAAAGATAATGAAAATGTCTCTTTTTGTAATTTCTTTCTTTCTGTTCGGATTAAACTATATCCGGAAATAAAATTTGGATAAATGATGGAGAGTAACGTAATCTGATAAAATAATGTATTTTTGCGCACGTAGTGTTAAATATTATTACAGCCTGAAGCATAACCCCATTATTATACAATTCAGATCTAATATATCCAATTATTAAACCCTTAAGTATGAGAAAATTATTTATTCTTTGCCTGACATTGCTCATGTTGGGCCTCAGTAATGCACAGGAATGTAATGCTCCGGTAAATATCTCCGTCCGGTCGAATACGCATTCTTCAGTCACCCTTAATTGGGAGTTATCTTCTTCCGGGCGTATACGTAATGCGGCAGGAATGGAGTTATTCAATCAGGCGGATCTCGTTACCCATCCTATGGCAGGAGCCGGTAATGCCGATGTAAGTGCGTTGTATGGCGGACAAACCATGTCCGATCAACGTGCCGATCAAAATGGCGGGTTTGCCGTAGCGGATGATTTCCTGTTAAGGGAAAATTCTTATATCTCCGATATGGAATTTTTTGTCTATCAGCCGGGTTCCGGTACTACTTCCGCTATTAACGGCGTCTATGTCAGGATTTATGATCGTCAGCCTTCCCATCCCGATGCCCGTTTGATCTGGGGTGATGCCAGTACAAATGTTTTTTCTTCGGTTTCCTGGAGCCATATTTACAGGACTTCCGGTACCGCTCTGACCAATACGGATCGTCCTGTTATGAAAATAACGGCGACTATTGACGCGGAACTCAATGCCGGCAATTACTGGATTGCCGTATCTTTTTCCGATGAGGAAGGGAATGAGGTCTACGCTGCTCCCCGTGCCGACCTGAACCAGGTGAGAACCGGGAATGCGCTGGCTTATAATCCCGCTCAAAGCCGTTGGGAATCCTGGCAAATCGGAGGAAGTCTGGAACAAATGGGATTACCTTTCCTTATAAGAGGTTTTAATGTGGTTGACAGTGTCGCCGGATTCAAAATTTACCGTGACCAGATCTTGTTGACCGACGAACTTGTGGGACGCTATACTTATACGGATACGACCGTTAATGCTGAGGCTTCTTATTGTTATAATATACAGGCTGTTTATGTAAACGGTTGTATTTCTCCTTTAAGTGAGAACGAATGCCTGCAAACTCCCGAAGATCCCTGTTTTATTACTTTATTACCTTTTGAAGAACCTTTCGATAGCTATCGGTCCGGACAAGGAACTTATCCCGATTGCTGGACAAAATATTCGACCAATTCTTCAACACCCTATATTACGGATGCGTATGCCGTATCTTCTCCGGGAGCTTTATTTCTTCCGGGTAGCACAAATCAATATTCAATGGCTGTAATGCCTTCTTTTTCAGAACCGGTGAACCAGTTGCAGGTGGAATTTAATTTGAGGAAAGGTAGTATATCGGCTTCCGTGGATGTAGGTATTGTGGAAGATATCTCAGATCCTTCGAATACTTTTACTTTAGTAAGGAATTTGACGACGGAAATTCTGGACGGATGGGAAAATTTCGTTGTGAATTTCGGTCTTTACCCGGTTTCCGATAATCCTGTTTATATAGCTTTCAGGTCGAACAGCGGCAATATTTATCTGGATGATATATTTGTCATTACGATCCCTTCATGTGCACGCGTATCTTCGCTGGTATCCCAAAATCCTACTTCCGGTTCCATAGACATCGCATGGACCCCTGCGGGCGAAGAACCGGAATGGAGCATTGAATATAAATCTGCGGATGAATCGGAATGGATACGGATGGATGGCCTAAGCGTTCCGGAATATACTATTACCGGCCTTGAACCCGGGAAAACATATACCTATAATGTCCGGGTGAAAGCGGTTTGTAGTCCCTGGGACGAAAGCAGCTGGCTCGAAGAAGACTTTAACTTTACGCTGCCCTGCGGTGCGATAACGGATCTGCCTTATCAGGATGATTTTGAAAGTTATCAGGCTGCCGCGGCTGCAGCTAACGGAGAACTTCCTGAGTGTTGGAATGCATATAATAACAATACACTGCCTAATTACATGTATAAGCCACACGTGGCGGCGGAAAGAAACAGTACAAGTTCAGGATCGCAATCCGTTATATTATCTTCATCCGGAACCGATCATTGGACCACTCTTATTTTACCGGAATTTGAAGAAGCATTAAGTTCTTTATATATTAAATTCTGGGCTAAAGTAAGTAGTAACTCGCGGGATACTGCTTTATCTTTGGGTTATGTAACGGATAGAAGTAATGATAATACTTTTACGAAACTTACTTCAATAATTACGACGACAAGCGGTAAAGAATTTGAAATATTTTTGGACCAGTTTACCATTCCTCAGGATGCTTTCCTGGCTTTTCAGTGGGGACATTTTTCCAGTGGTTATAGTTCTTACATCGATGATCTTTATATCGATAAAATCCCGTCGTGCAGGGTTCCGAAAGATCTAACATTTGTTTATGCCGGATTTGATACGGCCCGTATCACCTGGACGGCCGGCGGCACGGAAACCAAATGGCAGGTTGCTTATAAAGCAGAAGGTGAAAATACCTGGCTTACGGAAGAGGTTGACCTCAATCCGACAGTACTTTTGACAGGCCTTACGCCGGGAACTCATTATGATGTTCAGGTGAAAGCCGTATGCTCACCAAACGATGAAAGCGAAGCGAATACTATTTCCGTTTTTACCAAGTGTAAAATTATGACTTTGCCGTATACGGAAGATTTTGAAAGTTATGGAAACTCAATTCAGGATATTAAATGTTGGAGGATATTATCACGGGCGATGTTAATGGGGGTTGGAGAACCAACATCTCCTAAATGTCTTTATTTTGATAATAATAATAATATTTCCACAAATATTATTTTGCAACCTTTGGATGAAGGAATTGACATTGCGACATTATCCTTAACTATAAAAGCAAACCAATTAAGTGCCAATAATACTCAATTAATTATCGGTATATTGGAAGATCCGGAAAATCCGATTAATTTCACACCCATAGAAACTGTTACATTGACAGCCAATAATATTTGGGAACAATTTGTTATATCTTTTGCCGGTTATCAGCAAGGATCAGGATATTATATCTATTTTGCCACACCTTCCGGTATACTTATTGATGATATCATCATTGACGTCGCCACTGATTGTCCCGCCACAACAGGAATTGCCGTATCTGATATTTCCGGAGATGCCGCTACCGTTACGTGGAATTCAAAATCAGGGGAGTCCTATAATATTGAATATAGAATTGAGGGAGATAACGATTGGATCGTGATAGAAGACACTACTTCACCGGCGTATTTAACTTCATTACAGGCTAATTCTCATTATGAAGTAAGGATCATTACTTTTTGCGATTCCCAAGATGAACCCTTAATATCGTATATAGTAAATTTCAATACTTCATGTGGCACTATTTCCACCCTGCCTTACGAAACTGGTTTTAACCGGGAAGGCACTGGAACCGGTATCCTGCCTTACTGCTGGTCATCTTACGGATCGGCAGGAGATATTTACATAGCCAATACGGTCTATTATTCGGCGCCGGGAGCGCTGGTATTTAATCCTTCCGGTACACAGGGTATCATGGCGGTCATGCCGGCATTGGATGGTTCGATCCTCGCATCATCATTACGTCTCTCATTTCAGATGTATACCAATTCGGTGACGGATTCTCTTTATATAGGTTTCGTCAATGATCCGAATGATCCGCAGTCATTCGAGTTTAATCGTGCCGTATCACCGGCTGTAACAGCCGCATGGACGGAAATAACCGTCGATTTTTCAAGTGCCAACCCTTCCGGGCGGTATATAGCGTTTAAAGCAGGAAGCTTACATGCGAATCCTATTTTCCTGGATAATGTTTATCTGGAAGTAATTCCTTCCTGTGAAAAACCCGATTCAGTGATGATCCGGGATATCACCTCCGACGGAGCCCTCATGACCTGGTCCGGTGATGAAAATAGTGATCATTGGGTGATCGCCTATAAAACCCTAGAAGATGAAGCCTGGACTACCGTTGATAATCTAACGGATCCTGCTCATCTTTTTACAGGTCTTCAATCTAATGTCACCTATGAAGTGAAAGTGATGAAATATTGTGATCCGTACAATTTCAGCAGATGGTCCAATACGGTTACTTTTACCACTTATTGTGCTTCTGTCGCGGATCTTCCTTACTCGGAAACATTTGTATACGGAGGTACCAGGGAGCTTCCAGAATGCTGGATTAAAAATGCCACGCCCTACAGCCGGGCTGACGTATATGTTACCAATACGGCTTCCAATCCGAATACGCTGAGCTTTAATGCTTATGAAGATACTTACGTAGCGGCTGTCGTACCGCAGTTCACAGTCCCTGTCAGCGGATTATACGCTACTTTTAAAATGTATGTCAACAGTATAGGTACGGATGTTAAAGTAGGGGTAATGGCTGATCCTTATGATATAAATTCTTTCGAACTTATCGAGGTGATTACTCCGTCGACCAGAATGGTATGGGAAGAGTATACGGTTTATTTTTCTAATTATTCCGGAACAGGGCGTTTTATAACTTTTATAGCCGATGCCACGGATAAAACGGGAGAAAATGATTTATTTTTGGATAATCTTACCATCGACCTCCTTCCTGAATGTATGTTCCCGTTTGATATACGTGTATCGGACAGAAAAGCGAATGAAGTGACCATCAACTGGACAGGTGCGGAAGATGCCGACCGTTGGGAAATTATTTATGCTCCGGTAGGAACTGATCTGGAAACCGGAACTATCGAGACATTTTATACCAAGCCATTTGTTTTGGAAAATCTTGATCCTTCAACCGGTTACCATTACCAGTTAAAGACTTACTGTTCCGCCGAGGAGGAAAGTTTTTATTCTCCTGTACAACAATTTTCAACACGTTGCGAGGCTGTTGAGATTCCTTATAACGAATTTTTTGATACTTACGGAACAGGAACCAATGCATTTATGGATTGCTGGACCGCTTATTCTTCTCAATCTTCCCGTCCTTCCATCAGTTTTGATCATTTCAGTTATCCCGGAGCCCTTTATTTCACTACATCTGCCGGAGCTTATAAAATGGCGGTCACTCCTGAAATAAATGCAGATCTGAATACTTTACAGGTCAGGTTTGTTATGAAAGCCGCGTCTACGGAAAACAATATTACGATCGGCGCCGTAAGGGATCCCGACAGTGTAAATTCTTTCGAGCCTATACAGACCCTCAATGCCCGTACGGCCGCATGGAATGAATTTGTAGTGCCTTTGTCCGGATATAATGGCAATGCCCGTTATCTCGCTTTTAAGGTTGAAGGAAATACTCCCAGAACGATATGGATCGATAACCTTATCATTGAGGAATTATCGTCCTGTACAAATCCTGTGGGATTATTTGTGGACGAACAAACCGATACTTCCGCAGTTCTGCATTGGACCGACGATCTTTCCGCATACGGATGGCAGGTCGTATATGGCCCAAGGGGATTCGATCCGGATAGTGAAGAGCCTGTGGAAACAGATTTGAATACCCTCTATATTGACGGATTAAGCGCGGGCACCTCTTATGAGTTTTACGTAAAAAAATCCTGTGAAGAAAACGTAAGCAGTGAATGGTCGTTATCTTACGCTTTTAATACATTGTGTAATTCCATTCATTTACCCTATACGGAAAATTTCGACCGTTACGGAACCGGAACGGGCGCGTATCCCGTTTGCTGGTATAAATATAACAGCGGAACAGACGCTACTTATCCTCGTATTTCGGCCAATGGTTATTCCGGAGAAGGAGCGTTGGATATGCGGTCGTCGATAGACCGGTATATTTTAGCGATTGCTCCGCCTGTCCATGAAGATTATAATATGGATGATATTTATGTAGAGGTAATGGTCAGGAAGATATTTACGGCATCCAACAAACTGGATATCGGTTATATGACTGATCCGGAAAGACCGGAGACTTTTGTAAACGTGGAAACGGTTTCCCCCGATACTTTAAGTACATGGCGGAAATTATCCGTATCCTTCCGGGGAAAAAATGTACAGGGCAGATATGTAACTTTCCGTTCGCAAAATGGTAGTACGGCCAATAATATTTATATGGATGATGTTCTCATTGACCTCATTCCGGATTGTGAAGCTCCCGCCCGCCCCACAGTGTCCGCTATAACGGAATCTTCCGCCCTGGTTTCCTGGGAAACCGAAGGATCTGACTGGATACTGGCATACAAAACGACTTCTGCTACAACCTGGACTACAATTCCTGTTATGGAGGAAAATCAATATGAACTTACTTCCCTTTCAGCTAACACCGAATATGAAGTACGCCTTCGCTCAAATTGTGTTTCAGGGGAAGAGATCTGGTCACAGAGCGTTACTTTTACTACTTCATGTGATATAATAATGGCACCGTTCATTGAAAGTTTCGCAGGAACGGAATTCGCTCCCGGCTGTTGGGATCTTTATGAAGGCGATGCTGAAGCAGTTCTGGCCGGAACATCGGAATTAACCGCAACTACTGAAGGCTGGCAAAGAACTATTGATGGTAACGGATTAGCAGGCGCCCACGCTTTACTGAATTTGGGTGGAGGT
>CALECM010000028.1 GCA_937949745.1 uncultured Bacteroidales bacterium
TGAGCTCTGATAAACAGACAGTTGAGAATCAGAGATTTGAAATTAATCAATATTGTGATAAGCATAACCTTGCAGTGGAAAGATGGATCGAAGAGACCATTTCCGGTACCCTGGAAGTGGAGAAAAGGAAACTCGGTAAGCTATTAAAAAAACTGAAAAAAGGAGATGTTTTAATTTGTTCGGAATTATCCCGCTTGGGAAGGAATCTTTTTATGATCATGTCTATTTTGAACCATTGCATGAAGCACGAGGTGCAGGTATGGACCATTAAAGATAATTACCGTCTTGGCAGCGATATAAACTCCAAAGTACTGGCTTTTGCTTTCGGACTTTCCGCAGAAATTGAAAGGAACCTTATTTCCCAGCGGACCAAAGAAGCGTTAGCCCGAAAAAAAGCGGAAGGTACTATATTGGGACGACCGAAAGGCAGGAAATCCGGAAAGAAAAAACTGACCGGTAAAGAAGATATCATAAGGTCATTGCTCAATAATAACGCTTCCAAAAGTGCAATCGCACGTAAACTCGGTGTACACAGAGCTACCGTCACTACATTTATCGAAGAAGAGAATATCCAGGCGGATAATATAAATTAAATCTTAATTTTATTTCTCAGGATCAGGTTTTTTAGAATGAACTATGTTTTCCTTTGAAATGTTAAAATTATGAAAAAATTAAGTGGACAATTGAATAGAAAAATATGAGCAGTTACCCCATGCGTGATCCGCAAAAAGATCATTTATTGACACCGCAGAATGCGGCTTTGTTGATTATCGATTACCAGCCGACGCAGGTTGATTCCATAAATTCCATGAACCGGGCGGATCTTATCCGTAATATCGTGCTTGTCGCGAATATCGCCAAAACCTATAATCTGCCGGTCGTACTCTCTACAGTCAATGTCGCTACCGGACGGAACAAGGACACGATCCCCGCGCTTAAAAAAGTATTGGGAGATATCCCGTCTTACGACCGTACTTCCATCAATGCCTGGGAAGATGAAGCGTTTTACGGTGCCGTAAAATCGACAGGCCGCAAGAAGCTGATCATAACGGCGCTGTGGACGGAAGCGTGCCTTACTTTTCCAACACTGGATGCTATCCGGGAAGGATATGAAGTTTATCCCGTAGTGGACGCTATCGGTGGAACTTCATTACTGGCTCATAAAGCCGCTTTGAGAAGAGTAGAACAGGCCGGAGCCCATCTTACCAGTATAGCCCAGTTGACCTGTGAATTACAACGAGACTGGAATCGTAAAGATACGGTTCAGGGTATGGTGAGTGTCTTTAAAGAAGCCGGTATTTTCCTTACATTAGATTGATTTGATTCTATCCAAATTACCGGGTATTTCAAATGTATCGCTCCTGATAAAATGAATCAAAATATTCATTACCTTTGCAGGTAAATGATGATTAACCGGGTATTAAAATGAAAATTAAATTTTTAGCGGGGATATTTTCCCTGATGGTAATGGCGTTACTTACTTCCTGTAATAAAAAAACATGCCATTGTACTGCTTATGATCAGCACCACGTGCTTACCCAACATGAATTGGTGGAGATACTGGACCGGAATTTGGAACAGTGCGAATCCATTGTTCAATCCGGAGGAAAGAAACAAGAGGAACATGGCGTGATCATCAACTGTTTTTATAATTGATTTTCCATTAATTAGGTATTTAACCGTATCCTGATTCTATCTCCTTTTTTGAGATATTTTTGAGAACGTTATAGATTTGAATCATAATGTCTCCTATAACTGCATTTTCAAGGATCCGGCTTGTACATGTGGCTTTAATGTGCTATATTTGTAACATTACAGACTGAAAATCAATGCCATGAAAAAGTTTATCGATTGTATTAAATTTGCCAATGCACATCCGATATGTTATTTGGCAACCCTTGACGAAGAGCACCAGCCAAGGGGAAGAATGATGGAATTACTGGGTGCCGACCGTACCGGATTTTATTTTCAGACGGTCTCTTTTAAAGACATTTATAATCAAATGATCCACGATCCCCATGTGGAAATCTGTTTTTATGATGAAACACCTGAAGGATCCGAAGGCGAAATGCTTCGTATAACAGGGCAGGCGGAGTTTTTTAAAGATGCCGATCTTACTAAAAAAACTTTGGAAGAACGACCTTTTTTACATTATTTAGGTTTTTCTGAAAATAATGATAATCTCGTCTTTTTCAGAATATCCCATGGATCAGCCCATTTCTGGACGATTGACAGTGAAGTGGAAGGGAAGCAGATGATCCAATTTTAATCTTCCTCAATCCCCATTCTATGAGCTACATAGATTGCACTTACCACGTCGTCCTCAGTCACTTCGAAAGGCATGTTGTATATTGTCTCACCTTCCGCACAACTGGCTTTCGCTACTTTCCTCACTTTTTCTTCCGTAATTTCTTCAATTCCCAGATCGTATAAATTAGTCGGTAACCCGATATCCTGACAGAAATGAATTACCTGGAAGATCTCGTCTATGGCGGCGTTTTCCAGTACAAGCTGGGCAATGGTTCCGAATGCTACTTTTTCCCCGTGATAGGTATGATGGGTTTCTTCCAATACCGTCAATCCGTTATGTATGGCATGGGCAGCCGCCAGACCGCCGCTTTCGAATCCGATACCGCTGAGATAAGTATTCGCTTCAATAATATTCTCCACGGCATGTGAAATTGTTTGGCTTTCAAGGGCATATTTAGCTTTTAAACCGTCTTCAAAAAGGGTTTTTAGACATCTCCGGGCAAGCGCCAGGGCGGAAACCGAACATTCGCCTCCGGCGATGGTTTTGGCTCTGGAAATATAACAGGCCCTCGCTTCGTAAAAAGTAGCCAGCGCATCGCCCATACCGGCTACCAGTAATCTTTGCGGAGCTTTAATAATAATACCGGTATCGATCACCACAATATCAGGATTTTTGTTTAGGTACAGATATCTTTCAAATTCACCGTCATCGGTATAAATTACGGCTAACGCGCTACAGGGAGCGTCCGTAGAAGCGATGGTCGGGACTATGATGACAGGCAATCCTGTATAAAATGCTACGGCTTTGGCAGTATCAAGCGTTTTTCCCCCTCCGATGCCGATCACGATATCACAGGTCTCGTCCGTCACATCTTCTTTGATGGAATCGATTTCGGTCTGGGAGCTTTCCCCTCCGAAAGTCCTGGTTATCAGTTTTATTTCATGTTGCGAAAACCCTGCTTCTATCTGATCTTTATAATGTTCCATAATAAAGGGGTCTATAATGGCATAAGCTCCTTTATTCGCAAGTTTAACGGCATATTCACCTAAATTGGACAACTCTTCTTTTCCCTGTATGTATTTAGAGGGAGAATTAATAATTCTTTTCATAGTGGTATCTGTTTAATTTCCTTACTCTTTTCCTGAATTTGGTTCAATTCGGGAATAGGAATGAATAACAGGATACCCGATAGATTTGTTTAACTTTATAAATATAAATATTTATTTAAAAATTAAACTAAAAAATCAAATATCGAAATTAACTTCTCACATCCATGGCGTCACGCAAAGCGCTTCCGATAAGCATAAAAGCCAATACCAGCAGCATAATGGCAATACCCGGAACAATGGCCAGGTAGGCATTGTCAAGAACAATATAGGCGTAATTTTCCTTCATCATCATCCCCCATGAAGGAGTAGGGGGCTGGACTCCGATTCCCAGGAAACTCAATCCGGCTTCCGTAAGAATGGCGGAAGAAAAATTAGATGCTGAAATGACGATAACGGAACCCAGTATATTAGGTAGTATGTGACGGAAAATAATATGGATATTACTGAAACCTAAAGCTTTTCCGGCTTCAACGTATTCTTGTTCCCGAAGAGAGATCACCTGTCCCCTTACCACTCTTGCCACATCTACCCACATGGTGAGTCCCATGGCAATAAAAATCTGCCAGAATCCTTTCCCTAAGGCAAAACTGATGGCGATTACCAGCAATAATGTCGGAATAGACCACACCACATTGATAATAAACATCAGGATATCGTCCACTTTTCCACGGTAAAAACCCGCTAGGGCCCCGATAATTATACCGATAAACAGGGCGATGAAAACCGAGATAAATCCCACGGCCAGGCTGATACGGCTTCCCATCATAAGCTGACTTAAATAATCCCGTCCGTAGCGGTCGGTCCCCAATATGAATTTTTTGGTCATGACCGGCTTATCAGGATTTAAATCTGAAAGGGCATAAATCCCCGTACTGTAAGGTCCCGTCTGTTCAAAATACTGCACGACCATGGAATCACCGTAAATCTGGTAGCTGTTAATAGGAATGGTTTGGTATAAAGCCTGTTGTCCGAATAACATTTTTTCAAACCAATTCTTTT
>CALECM010000029.1 GCA_937949745.1 uncultured Bacteroidales bacterium
CTCCTGTAGTATCCTTGAAAGTGTAAATATCGATTTCTATAAATTTTTTCAAATTGAAGGAATTTCCGGTATGGAATTCCGGAAATCTAAAATAAATATCCTTGACCATACAGCTATTGTTTTCGCCAGTAAAAATACAGTCGACCATTTCTTCAATCTGGTAAAAGACCTGCGAATTGAGATTCCGGAAACGATGAAATATTTTTGTGCAACGGATTCCATCGCACATTATCTACAGGTTTATATACCTTACAGAAAAAGAAAAATCCTTTTTGCCAAAAACAACAATCCCAACGGTATTTTTGATCTTTTCCTCAAGAATAAAGAGAATAATTTCCTTGTTCCGGGAGGTCCCGATTCAAATAATACGCAATACACGGATTTTTTCGATAAGCACGGAATTTCATATACACAGGCTGTCATTTTCAATGCAATACCTTCCAATATTAAAGATGATCTTGACATTACCAAATATGATATGCTCGTCTTTTTCAGTCCCTACGGCATCCAGGCATTCAAATATAATTTCCCGGATTTTGTGCAAGGTGAAATGGCCATCGGCGCATTGGGGCATAACACGGCAGCGGCTGTAAAAGCGGAGGGATGGGAACTGCAGGTAATGGCGCCTACCAAAGAAACACCGTCCATTACCACAGCTATGGCCTATTTCTTAAAAGATCATGCTACCAGGAGAAGATAAAGAGAGCTCTTACTCTTTGACCAAACAGGAAAGAATAAGATCAGGGCTCATTTTCCAACAATTACTCCGGGAAAACCAATCCTTTTTCGTATATCCGTTCAAATGTTTTTACCTGGTTTCACCAAGAAACGAGATCGACAATACGAATACCATCGGCATCAGCATCCCGAAAAAAAGGCTAAAAAGGGCTGTAGACCGTAACAGGATGAAAAGGATCATTAAGGAAGTTTATCGCATACATTACAAAAACCGATTGGACTATTTTTATGGGCAAAAAAATATAAGAGTTGCTTTTTTATTGGTTTATGTGTCCAAAAAAAAAGAAAATTTCGACTATATCAATAAAAAAATGGATGAAATAATAAGATTGCTCCTTTCGTTGGATTGTATTAAAACGGAATCTTATGAGAATTCTTAAAAAAGCATTAGCGTCTTTTTTTATATTCCTGATTAAAGTTTACCAGGTCACTCTTTCCCCTTTTCTGGGCGGAAGATGCCGCTACATGCCCACGTGTTCACATTATGGCATCGAAGCGATCAAAAAACACGGACCATTCAAAGGAGGATGGCTGGCTTTTAAAAGGATTCTATCGTGTAATCCGTGGGGAGGAAGCGGTTATGATCCCGTTCCGTAGCAATATAATGGGAAGTTTTTTAGAATAATGTTATCTTTGCACCGCTTTTTTGTAAAAATCAATCATCAAACCCTGGAAAATATTTATGAAAATTTCATTTAACTGGCTGAAACAATATTTGCAATTTGACCTTTCGGCTTTCGAAACAGGCAAATATTTAACTGATTGCGGACTCGAAGTTGAAAGCATTGAGGATTTTGAATCAGTTAAGGGAGGTTTGCAGGGACTGGTTATCGGAGAGGTGCTAACCTGTGATAAATTACCTGATTCGGACCATTTAAAAATTACGACGGTCGATATAGGTACCGATCAGCCTTTGCAAATCGTTTGCGGAGCTTCGAATGTAGAAGCGGGGCAGAAAGTAGTTGTAGCACCTGTGGGCACCGTATTATACGGTAGCGGTGAACCTTTTACCATTAAAAAAAGCAAAATCCGCGGTACGTTGTCCGAAGGTATGATCTGTGCCGAAGATGAAATAGGCATAGGAAATTCCCATGACGGAATTATGGTTTTGGAAAATCATCTTGTTCCGGGCACACCGGCTTCCGACTATTTCAAAATTGAAAAAGACTATATTATCGAAATAGGCCTCACGCCCAACAGGAATGATGCTATCTCACATTTCGGTGTGGCACGTGACCTCCACGCGGTATTTAATATCCACAATATTCCTTGCTCAGCCCTGCTTTTGCCTACTTCCCACGATTTTATACCGGCTGCTAAAAAAAATACCATCGACATTACAATCGAAAATAAAACCGATTGTCCCCGATATACAGGACTGTGTTTTGAGAATATCACGGTAAAAGAATCGCCGGAATGGCTTAAAAACCGTTTACGCTCGATCGGAGTCAGACCTATTAATAATATAGTAGATATTACACAGTATGTGATGTTCGAATTGGGACAGCCTTTACATGCTTTCGATGCCGATCATATTACGGGTAACCGGGTTATTGTAAAAAATCTTCCGCAAGGGACTCCTTTCGTCACACTGGACGGAAATGAAGTAAAACTGCACAGTGAAGACCTTATGATCTGTAATGCCGAAGAAGGGATGTGCATCGCCGGGGTTTACGGCGGATTAAAATCAGGGGTGACGAAAAAAACCAAAAGGCTTTTCCTGGAAAGCGCTTATTTCAACCCGAAATCCATCCGTAAAACCTCTAAAAGACATAACCTGAAAACGGATTCGTCATTCCGGTATGAAAGGGGATGCGACCCGGATATTACGGTTTTTGCCATACGCAGGGCCGCCAATCTGATACAGGAACTGGCGGGAGCATCCATCAGTTCCGAGATCATGGATATTTATCCGCATCCGATAGAACCGGCCAAGGTATTGCTGCCTTTCCGGGAAATTGATGAAAAGGTCGGGAAAAGTATCGATAAAAAAATCATTTCCCGGATCCTCTTACTTTTAGGCATGGAAGTAGATAATATCGGCGACGAGCAACTCATGGTTTCCATACCGCCCATGCGGGCCGATGTTACCCGTGCCGCCGACCTTATCGAAGAAATCCTCAGGATCTACGGATATAATAATGTGGAAATCCCGAAGGAATTCCATTACCAAATGAACGACCGGAACCGGATATCAAAGGAAAGGTGGAAAAAAGTATTCTCTACTTACCTGGTCAGTAACGGATTTTATGAGGTCATGAACAATTCCCTGACGAAAGGCAGTTATGCCGCCACTTACGATTTCATTGACGAAAAGGAGACGGTACATATACTGAATCCTTTGAGCAATGAACTGGATGTGATGAGGCAAACCCTGCTCTTTTCGGGACTGGAAAATATTATCAATAATATCCATAATAAAAATTCCAACCTTAAATTATTCGAATTCGGGAATATTTACAGGAAAAATCTTGATACTGATTCCCCGGATGGATCCGTAAGGTTTATTGAAACTCCCCGCCTGTCACTGTTTGTAACCGGTAAAGACGGGGATAATATGTGGAACCATCAGGCGACGGATCTGGATTTCTTTTATTTAAAAAACATCATCGGGAATTTATTACTTAAGATCCGTTATCCCATGGAAGAAATGAGTTACGGTCCTTCTGAAAATCCAATATTCCTTGAAGGGATTACCTTTAACCATCATAACCGTCCTGTTATTGAAATAGGCGAAGTACATCCCGCAATTCTCAAAAAATTTGACATCAGGAATCCTGTTTTTTATGCCGATATCGAATTGGAATCTCTCTATCCGTATTGTTTTTTAAGACCCGTAGAATTCAAATCCATACCGGTATTTCCCTCCGTTAAGAGGGATCTGGCCCTGGTGGTAGATGAAAAGGTAACGTATGCGGAACTGGAAAATATCGCCTATAAATATGGTTCTAAACTTTTGAAAAGTGTTTCTTTATTTGATGTTTACCAGGGCGATAAAATTGAATCAGGGAAAAAATCCTATGCCCTTAATTTTGTTTTGCAACATCCCGATAAAACCCTTACGGACGAAGAGATCAATAAAGTGATGAACAAATTGACGCGTGGTTTTAATTCGGAAGCAGGCGCGCAACTAAGATAATTTTCATAAAAGGAACACGATGAAAATTATCCGGAATTTAGAGCAGCCGCTTCATCTGAAAAATCCCGTTATTACCATAGGTTCTTTTGACGGAGTTCATTTGGGGCACAGGAGAATTTTCCACCAATTAAAGGAAAATGCCAAACAAAGAGACGGAAACAGCGTTATTCTCACATTTGATCCGCATCCCCAGGAATTACTGAACCCTGATTCGGATTTTTTCCTGATCAATACGATGGATGAAAAAATAAAACTGATTGAACAGGAAGAAGTTGACTATCTGGTGATCCTGCCCTTTAACCGGGAACTGGCTGATATGACATTCACCCGTTTTTTGAATGAGATTTTAATCGACCGGCTGGGAGTCAAAGCTATTGTGATGGGACCGAATCACTCTTTCGGCAGAAACAGGGAGGGTTCTTTCGAGTCCATCTCGCAATATACCAGGGAGAAAGGGATCGACATCATATTAGTTCCGGAATTTATTACCCGTGATTGTGCCGTAAGATCCCGTAAAATAAGAGAACTGATCAAGAACCGCCAATGGGAAGAAGCGCAAGCTTTATTAGGACATGAGGTTCGATTCCCTGATACCATATCATAAAAAAGAAAATTGTAATTTTGCACTATAAAATTGTTAAAACAGATGAGTAAAAACCTGATTATTGTCGAATCTCCTGCCAAAGCTAAAACCATACAGAAATTTATCGGAAAAGATTACGAAGTAATCTCCAGTAAGGGACATGTACGGGATTTGCCACAAAAAGATTTAGGCATTGACATATCCAAAAATTTTAAACCTAAATATGATATTCTCGACAATAAAAAGAAACTCATTGCGGATATAAAAAAGATGGCGGACGAGGCAGATACTGTCTGGCTCGCGACTGACGACGACCGTGAAGGTGAGGCCATTTCATGGCATTTGATCGAATCGGCCAAAATTCCTGTTTCGAAAGTTAAACGTATTGTTTTCCACGAGATCACCAAGCCTGCCATTGAAAATGCGCTGGCGCATCCCCGGGATCTGGATATTGACCTGGTGAACGCACAACAGGCCAGAAGAATACTGGACCGGCTGGTGGGATTTGAACTCTCGCCGGTATTATGGCGGAAAGTAAAACCCCAATTATCGGCAGGACGGGTTCAGTCAGTAGCCGTGAAACTGATCGTCGAAAGGGAACATGAAATCCAGGCTTTCCAAAGTACTTCTTCTTTCCGGGTTCTGGGACAATTTTTATCGGATTCCAAAGAAGAGAAATTACTGGACGCGGAATTGAACCGCAAATTTGCTACCGGTGAAGAAGTGAGGTCATTTCTGGAAGATTGCAGGAAAGCTTCTTTTTCCATATCATCCGTAGAAAAAAATCCGGGAAAGAAATCCCCCTCCGCCCCTTTTACCACTTCCACCCTGCAACAGGAAGCCGCCCGGAAATTAGGTTTTTCGGTGAATAAAACCATGGTTGTGGCACAGCAATTATACGAGGCCGGATTTATCACATACATGAGGACCGACTCGGTGAATCTCTCCGATTATGCATTATCCGAAGCCAGGGACCAGATCACTACTCTCTACGGTAGTGAATATCACCGTCAGAAAAAATATGCGACCAAAAGTAAAAACGCGCAGGAAGCTCATGAAGCGATCAGACCCACCTCCTTTGCTAACCAGACTATTCCCGGGGATACTTTCTCAAAAAGATTATATGATCTTATCTGGAAAAGGACTATTGCTTCACAGATGAGCGACGCCATCACCGAAAAAACGGAAATTACCATTCCGGTGTCCAACCGGGAGGAGAAATTTATCGCTACGGGAGAAGTAATTCTTTTCCAGGGATTTCTCAAAGTATATATTGAATCCAGGGATGAAGAAGAGAACGAAGAGATCAAAGGGCTGTTGCCTCCTTTCGCGCAAAACGAAAAAATGCTGCTTCAGGAAATCAGAGCCGTTCAGCGTTACGCACAGCCGCCGGCACGTTACACCGAAGCCAGCTTAGTAAAAAAACTCGAAGAACTGGGTATCGGCCGACCGTCCACTTACGCGCCTATTATCTCTACCATACAGAAAAGAGATTATGTGGTAAAAGAATCCCGTCCGGGTAACGAACGTGATTTTACGCAATTCATCCTTAAAAACGATACGATTAAGGAAGAGACCAAAAAAGAAAAATACGGTCAGGAAAAAGATAAATTATTCCCCACTGATATAGGCATTGTCGTCAATGATTATTTGCAGAATAATTTCCAGAATATCATGGATTATAAGTTCACGGCACGGGTAGAAGAAGAGTTCGATGATATTGCCGACGGCGATATGGCCTGGGAAGAGATGATCAGGAATTTCTATTCGGGATTCCACGATTCCGTAGACCAGGCAATGACCTATTCGGCCAAAGCCAGCGGAGAACGCCTGTTGGGACAGGATCCGGTAACTAACAAAAATGTTTATGCTAAATTGGGCAAGTACGGTGCCATGGCACAGATCGGGGAAAATTATGAGGATGATAAACCGAGATACGCACGCCTAAAGTCTACTCAATTTATCGATACCATTACCCTGGAAGAAGCTTTGGACCTTTTTAAGCTTCCGAGGAATTTAGGTCTTTATAATGAAATTGAGGTAACGGTGGGACTGGGACGTTTCGGTCCGTATATTCGTTACAATAACCAGTTTATCTCCGTACCGAAAGATGAAGACCCGCTGGAGATCACGCTTGAAAGAGCTATTGAGCTGATTGAAGAAAAGAAGAAAATAGACAAAGACCGTGAGCCCAAACTTTTAGGCACTTATGAGGACAAAGAAGTTATGATGATTGTGGGTAAATACGGACCTTATATTAAATACGACGGCCAGAATATTACCCTGGACAAAAATAAAATAGAGAACCTCACTCTGGAAGATGCGATCGATGTTATCCGGAATGCCAAAACGAAAAATGTGCTGGTTTCATATGACGAAAACCCCGATATTAAAGTGATGAATGGCCGCTATGGCGCCTATATTACCAACGGAACCGACAATTACAAGATTCCCAAAGACGTAACACCGGAAAATATCACCTATAGCGAATGTCTGGAAATCATTAAAAACACCACGCCTACCGCTAAAAAAAGAGGTACCCGGAAAACGACCCGAAAGTAACTGATGATATGATATAAGGATACAACAAATATATTTATGGATTTATCCGCTTTATTTCTTCCTGTTGAATTTGATAAATTGGGACTTTCTTTTTCCCATACTGATAACCAACTTTTATTGAATACCATAGTATTTAATGATGGACAGGACGAGCCTGACCTTTCCGATGTCCGGATCGTGATCATGGGAATTCCGGAATCCCGGAACAGTTATCAAAACCATTCTTCCTCACTTGCTCCCGACGAGATAAGGCGACAGTTTTACCGGCTATACTGCTGGGATAAAAAAGTAAATATACTGGATCTGGGAAATTTGATTATCGGGGAAACTCCGGAAGATACTTACACGATCCTGTCGGATATCATTGCCTTCTTCCTGGATGCCCATATTATCCCGATCATATTGGGCGGCAGTAACGACCTGGCTTATGCCTGTTATCGGGGATATGAAAGGCTTGAACGCGTGGTCAATATCGTTTCGGTAGATGCCCGTTTCGACCTGGGGGAAGAAGACGCGGCCATTAAATCCAACGCGTACCTTAATAAGATTATCCTTCAGCAGCCTAATTACCTGCTCAATTATTCCAATATCGGATATCAGACTTATATGAACAGTCCGGAATCTATGGAATTAATGAAAAAATTATATTTCGAGACCTACCGTGTCGGCATGATCAGGCAGAATATGGAAGAAACGGAACCGATCGTACGGAATGCCGAGATGATGTCTATTGACATTTCCGCCGTACGTAAACCGGATGCACCCGGAAATCCCCACGGATCCGCCAATGGATTTTACGGGGAAGAAATATGCCAGATCGCCCGTTATGCGGGATTAAGTGATAATTTATCATCCTTCGGTATATACGAATATGACCCGACGCTGGACTACCATAACCAGACTTCCCAATTAATCAGCCATATTATCTGGTATTTTGTGGAGGGGTACATTAACAGATTGAATGATATCTCTTTCAAAAATAAAAACAATTATACACGTCACAGTGTTACAGTTTCGGAAAGTACGAACGAACTTATTTTTTACCGTAGCAAAAAGAGCGGACGCTGGTGGATGATCGTGCCGATTATCAACATACAGAAAAATACTGAACAGAAATATTTTCTTCCCTGCTCTAAAGAAGATTACGAAACAGCCTGCGGTGATAAGATACCGGAAAGATGGTGGAGAGCTTTTCAGAAACTTAATCGGTAAGTTAAATTTAAAAAACTGGAATAATGAGTAATTTTTTGAAAGAATTTAAAGAATTTGCCATGCGGGGCAATATGCTGGATATGGCGGTCGGGATTATTGTAGGAGCCGGATTTGGTAAAATCGTTACCTCCCTGGTCAATGATATCCTTATGCCTCCCATCGGCATGCTTCTGGGTAATGTCAATTTCACAGACCTCAAAATTACTTTACGGCAGGCTTTTACGGATGCTGCCGGAGTCGCACAGCCAGCCGTAACCATCAACTACGGGAATTTCATCCAGGTAGTAATAGATTTTGTGATTATTGCTTTCTGTGTTTTCCTGGTTGTTAAAATGATGAACCAGCTCCGACAAAAACCTAAAGAGGAAACCGCTGTACCGCCCGCTCCTACCGAAGATCAAAAATTACTGACGGAAATAAGGGATCTTCTTAAAGAGAAAAAATAGTGTAACCAAAAGCCATTTACATTAACCATTCCATAGAGATGAAAAAAATCATTATACTTTTTTTGCTTTGTCCTTTAATGATTTATTCTTTAAAGGCACAGGATGAACATGATACAAATCCTTACTTCACATTCCCGATAACTTCCGGGTCGTTCCAGGATACCATAAATCCGGTACAATCGCGGGATTACTGGAAGTTTACCGGAATAACAGGGCTCAATGTGACGCAGATCGGGTTGTGGAACTGGGCAGAAGGGGGAAACAATAATGCCAACGGCAGGATTTTTGCCAATCTGACCCTTAAATATAAAAGAGGAAAGATTTCATGGGACTCCAATCTAGATACGGAATTCGGACTGATGTATGTGCCGGAGACCAAATATACCTGGAGAAAATCCAGCGACAGGATCGCATTCAGTACCAAATTCGGTTATGAATTTTCCAATACCTGGTACCTGACCATACTGGGAGGATTCAGGTCGCAGTATACCCGGGGCTACGATTATAAAATCGAAAACGGGGAAGAACAGGAACATTATGTTTCCAACTGGCTTTCTCCTTCATACAGTGACCTGTCTATCGGGGTAGACTGGAAACCCAATTCCATTTTTTCCGTTTATCTTTCTCCGGTAGGAGGACGTTTAACAACCAGTACGGATAGCCTTTTACGTTCCAAATACGGCGTTCCCGAAAACAAAAGTTTTAAGATAGATTTAGGTCTTTCTTTTAAAGCCAGTGTCAATTACACGCTTTTTAAAGACCTTAAGATCATCTCCACGGTTTCGCTCTTTACGCCTTATACATCCAAAGAACAGCCGTTCGGCAATATCGATGTGGACTGGGAAGTAGCCATTTCATATCAATTCCTGAAAGTACTGAATGTAACTTTGGGTACTTCCCTGAAATATTACGATCAGGTAATGATTACGGATAAAAAAGGGAATACAGGGGCAAGGGTACAATTTAGGGAAGTGATCGGTGTGGGAGTAGGATACACTTTCTAAGGACATTAATACATTTCATTGGATCCCTTCGTTTAGGATGACATTAAAAACTTCATACATTGTCATGTTGAGCGCCAGCGAAACATCTATGATCTTACATCCAACAATGTGAGCCAAGAAAGAATTTTATTCAGCTTTTTTATAATCATAGAGGATAAAATTATTTCAGATCCTTCGCTACGCTCAGGATGACACTTTAAATAGTTTAACTTTTTGTCATGTTGAGCACCAGCGAAACATCTCGATGAATCATCGGTTGGAGTTTTCAAAAAAAGCCTTATCTTTGCATTTGGTTTATGAATATAGTAAAATATATCATTTTAACAAATTAAGAACTACAAAAATGGACGAAGGCCCTTATCACAGTCAAAGTAAACAGGAAATACTAATTTCTCTGTAAGGGGCACATACGGCCTCCTTACAGGGTATAATGGAAAGGAGGTCATACATGAACGAAATCAGAAATCATTTCCGCGCATTAATTGAAGAAAAAAACTGGAAAGCTATCAAGGCTTTACTTTATGAATTGGAACCCGTACAAATAGCGGAAGCCATCGAAGACCTTTCCAAAACCGAGGAAATTATCGTCTTCCGTTTATTATCCCGGGATTATGCAAAAGAGACATTCCAACATCTTTCTCACGATAAACAGGAAGAAATTATCGAAGGACTGGCCAACAACAGTGAAAAACTCACCAGTCTGCTGAACGACCTCGATCCTGATGACCGTACGGCGTTTTTTGAAGAACTTCCCGGGGAGATTAGCCAAAGGTTGGTACAAATGTTATCGGCCGGTGAACGACAGATTGCCACGCGCCTGCTTGGTTATCCCGAGGACAGTATCGGGCGGTTGATGACGCCGGAATATGTGGCGGTTAAACCCTATTTTACCGTCGGGGAAGCTTTGGAGCATATCCGGAAATACGGACGCGATTCGGAAACATTGAATGTTATTTATGTGGTTGACGACCGGTGGAACCTCGTGGACGATATCCGGATTAAAGAGATTATACTGGCTTCTCCGCAACAGAAAATATCCGAACTCATAGATCATCGTTTTGTAGCCTTAAACGCACTGGATGACCAGGAAACGGCTATCCGCGTGTTCCAGGACCAGGATCGGGTAGCGCTTCCGGTAATAGGTTCCGACGGTACCCTGCTGGGTATTGTAACCTTCGATGATATGATGGACGTTGTAGAGGAAGAAGGAACGGAAGACTTCCATAAGTTCGGATCTATCCAAAAAGGTATTGTCAATCCGTTAAAAGCCAGAATTTCCTACCTTTATAAACAAAGAGTGTTATGGCTTACGGCATTGGTATTCATGAATGTTTTTTCAGGAGCCGCGCTTGCCAGTTTCGAAGATGTGATTCAATCGGTGGTATCCCTTGTTTTTTTCCTGCCTTTATTGATCGGTAGCGGCGGAAACGCAGGCTCGCAATCGGCGACCCTCATGATACGTTCCTTAGCCGTCGGGGATATTCATCTGAATGACTGGGCACGGTTATTGGGAAGAGAATTGATTGTTTCGTTACTTTTAGGCATTACCATGGCATTAGGCGTAACTTTAATCGCAGCTTTCAGGGCACCTGAAGTAATTATCGTGGTGAGCCTGACTATGATCCTCACGGTAATGGCAGGGAGCCTGATCGGGTTGATACTACCTTTTATCTTTACGAAACTCAAAATTGACCCGGCTACTGCAAGCGCACCGCTTATTACCTCTATTGCGGATATTACGGGAGTGATGATCTATTTCTCCATAGCTTCCCGTTATTTCGGCATATAAGAATAAAAACTTTTAACTTCTTCTCCTCTTATGTACGTCTGAGGAATCCCAGGCCTGGAAAAGGAGTATCTGATGGATGGTTTTAATAATGAGGATGAATAACTTCAGGTCCTGTTCGGCAAACCATTTAATGGCGGCATCATCTTTACGGCAGGCTGCCGCAAAGGTACTGAGAAAGGTACATTGGTATTTATCGAGCCACTCAATCGCTTTTTCCTCATTGTCGATCGCATTGCTTAATACGCCAAATTCCGGATAACCGTTTTCAAACAACCAGTTAAGTGCGTCGGTATCGGAATTGATCGCGCCCGACAAGGCTGCCAGTTCCGCAAAGCCGTTTTGCAAAAGGAAATCCGTGAATTTCTTATCTCCTTTCAGACTTTCGTGGAATGCCAGTAATACCCTGGTATCGTAATCGGTAAGGCAGTGAAGGGTGGACATATTTACCTTGTTAAGGTTTGAGGTATTCTTCTATATATTTGACCAACTCTTCTTTACTCACCAATCCCTTTATCATAGCGGGTTTATCTTTTCTCGGAAATAAGAGGAGCATCGGGATGGAAGAAATTCCGTAAAGGGAGGCCAGCGCTTTTTGTTCATCCACATTTACTTTATATATCAGCACTTTACCGGCATATTCTTTTTCAATCTCTTCGAGGATAGGATGCAACATCTTACATGGACGACACCAGTCGGCATAAAAATCGACAATACAGGGTATTTTACCTTTGTATACCGCTTTATCCCCGTCTTTGACCGGATCATAGATTTTCTTTTCGAATTCTTCTTTTGTCAGCTTGGGCATTGCCGCCTTCGATTTATCCGCAGTCTGTGCCGGTAAAGCCATAGATATGGATACCGTCATCAATAAAAGCAGGATAAAGCGGCTTATTTGTTTGATCATTGTTTTAAATTAACGGTTTTGTTAAATACTAATTTTTCCGGTGTGGCATCTTTATCAATACAAAAATAGCCGATCCGTTCAAATTGATAATAGAGACTCGCGTTCTCCAAGTTAATGGATGGTTCCACAAATCCTTCAATGGTTTGCAGAGAATCATGATTGATATAATCCAGAAAGGTTTTCCCTTCTTCGTGGTTGTCGGGGTCAGGGACCGTGAATAACTGGTCGAAAAGACGTATTTCGGCTTTCCTGGCATGATTTACGGAAATCCAATGGATGGTGGCTTTCACTTTTCTATTGCTTTCCGAACGTCCGCTTTTGGTTTCCGGGAAATATTCACAATGGATTTCCTGAATAATACCGTTCTCATCTTTTACTACATGGGTACATTTAATGATATAAGCATATTTTAGGCGCACCTCTCCTCCTATAGTGAGACGGAAGAATTTTTTCGGCGGATTTTCCATAAAATCGGCTCTTTCTATCCATAATTCTTTTGAAAAGGGCACTTTCCTGGTACCATAACTTTCATCTTCGGGATTATTAACGGCATCCATTTCTTCTACTTCATCCTCCGGATAATTATCGATCACCAGTTTCACGGGATCCAACACCGCCATCGTACGCGAAGCCGTTTTATTCAGGTCTTCTCTCACACAAAATTCCAGTAACGATACGTCAATCACATTGTCTCTTTTTGCCACGCCGATCGTTTCGGCAAAATTACGGATGGAGCGGGGAGAATAGCCACGTCTCCTCAGTCCCGAAATAGTCGGCATCCTGGGATCATCCCATCCCATAACATAATTCTCCTGCACCAACTGCATTAGCTTGCGCTTGCTCATGATCGTATAACTCAGGTTAAGTCGCGCGAACTCGATTTGCTGGGGATGATGGATCTCCAGAACTTCGCAGAACCAGTCGTACAAAGGCCTGTGCACTTCAAATTCGAGCGTACATAAAGAGTGGGTAATACCTTCGATAGAATCACTTTCGCCATGCGCATAGTCGTACATAGGATAAATACACCAGGCGTTTCCAGTACGGTGATGTTCGGCATGCAAGATCCTGTACATGATAGGGTCACGCATATGCATATTAGGAGAAGCCATATCAATCTTAGCCCTTAACACTTTACTTCCGTCGGGAAATTCTCCCTGTTTCATCCTGCGGAAAAGATCCAGGTTTTCTTCCACACTTCTGTTACGGTATTCGCTTTCGGTACCCGGTTTGGTAGGAACACCCCGCTGGAGGCTTATGGTCTCCTGCGAAGAATCGTCCACATAAGCCAACCCTTTCATAATCAATTTTTCAGCCCATAAATACAGCTGGTCAAAATAGTCGGAAGCAAAAAACTCCGCGTCCCAGTTAAATCCCAGCCAGCGGATATCTTCTTTGATAGAATCTACATATTCCACATCTTCTTTAACCGGATTGGTATCGTCAAAGCGCAGATTACATTTCCCGTTATATTTCCGGGCTATGCCAAAATTAAGACAGATAGCTTTGGCATGACCTATATGGAGATACCCGTTCGGCTCAGGAGGAAATCTGGTATGTACCTGCGATTCGTTTTTACCATTCTTAATATCATCTTCAATAATCTGTTCAATAAAATTCATCGTCTTCTAAAATATGGTTAAAGAAAATAGTTGCTCCTTCCTGTGTGAAAAGAATTTGCAAAAATAACGAAAAGAATCGTATTACAAGCCGAAGAACGGATGACGTACAGACATTTTCATCGTTTCATCTGATTGAGATGACCAGGAAAATATAGATATGATCAACAGCCTGAATAAAATCATTATTTTAGGAATAACAACAGATATGACCGCTTGTTCGGAGAAACGGGAATTACATGACCAGTTTAAAGCCGATCCCGTGCACATTGATAATTTGCACGGTAGGATTATCTTTGAAAAATTTGCGTAATTTCGTGATATATACGTCCATGCTTCGTGCATTGTAATAACTGTCGTCGCCCCATATTTTCTTGAGGGCGTATTCGCGTTCCAATACGTCATTCTTTTTATGGATCAGCATGGTGAGTAATTCCGATTCGCGGGTGGTGAGGCGGACTTCCTTTCCGTTGGTGGTCAGGGTCTGCCTGTTCACATCGAAAGTAGTATTTCCCAGCTGGAAAACCGTTTCTTCCACTTTGTAACCCTCCTGTTTTGCCCTGCGGAGCAATGCCTGGAGCCTTGCCAACAATACTTCCATGGAAAACGGCTTTGTGATATAATCATCGCCCCCGATGGAAAGTCCTTCGATCATGTCTTCCTGGAAATTTTTTGCCGTCAGAAAAATGATCGGTATTTTTTTATCCATTTTACGGATCTCCTTGGCCAGGGTAAAACCATCCTTCAGCGGCATCATCACATCAATGAGACAAATATCGAAATCATTCGTGCAAAACATTTCATAAGCCATTTCGCCATTACCGGCATGCTTCACCTGATATCCCTTCGCTTCCAGGTAGGTGGTCAACACTTTACCCAAATTCACATCATCTTCGGCTAATAATATTTTAATTGGTGTTTCCATATATTTAATCTTTTTTGATTGGCAAATATAAAGTAAAAATACTCCCTTTATTCAACTCGCTTTTGACGGTTATATAACCGCCGTGTAAAGATACGATCTTTTTGACGTAATCCAGGCCCATACCGTATCCCTTCGTATTGTGGATATTACCTTTCGCTACACGATAAAATTCCTGAAAAATACGTTTGATATTCTTTTTCGCGATCCCGATACCGTTATCTTTCACGTAAACCACAAAATATTTTCTCTCTTTCCGTGTCCCGATCTCGATCAAAGGATTGTGCTTGGAATATTTGATCGCATTTTCCACCAGATTGATCACGCAATTCTCAATATGTGTCCTGTCGGCAAATACATCGGGATTAGCGGCATCCAGTTTCAACAATAAGGTTCCGTTGTTGGAGGTTACCTGAAGGGAGACGCTTTCGGCGATGGATTTGATCAACATATGGATATCAAATTTTTCAATATTCATCTCCAGTTGCCCTTTCTTTAGCTGGGCGATCTGCAGAATATTATTGACCATGTTTTTCAGCCGTTCGTTCTCATCTTTGATAATAGACACATACGCTCTTTTGGTAGCCGTGTCTTCCATGGTACTTTCGTCCGTAATGGCCTCACAAGCCAATGATATGGTGGCGATAGGCGTTTTAAATTCGTGAGTCATGTTATTCACAAAATCATTTCTCACATCTGTTATTTTCTTCTGTTTATGGAGATAGAACAACGTAAAACCGGAAATGATCAAAATCACAGCCAGAAAAATAATGATCAACAAAGCGATCGTACCCATCATCTGGAAATAGATACCCCTTTCCGCAGGAAAATAGAGGATCAGGTAATGGGGCGCCAGGAATTTATCACTTTTTTTAAGGCTGAAAATATATTCACTCTTAAGGATTTCTTCCGGATCGGTAAATTCGGGTGGTACCACAAAGGTGGTGGTAAACGCGTTATAAAGCGCAAAATCAAATTTATATTGTCTTCCTATATCGCCTAAAGATTCTTTGATAATACGGTTAAGAAAGTCCCGGTTGAGGAGGGCAACGGTATTGCTGTCCATTTCGATCAGGTTAATATCGAGTTTATAACGATTGGTCCTCCTTCCTGATCTTTTATCCTCAAACTGGCTGGCTTCGAAATCGGCTTCCCATTTAGAAGGAAGATAGGGGAAATTTTTCCTGTAATTAGTGTCGAAATAGGTGGTATCGTAAGATGATAAAAATACATTTTGCTCCGTATAAGATATAGTACTTCTTATTACCCCGATAGGTTTTAAATTATTGGTATCCAGTAAAAATTTTCTGGCATATTTATGAAAAACGGTCGGCATCGAATCATTTTTCACCGCATTCATCTCGATGAAGGGCATATTGGCCGTATCTCCTTTGAGTACAGCATCTATTTTATTGACCATCTCATCCCCGGCAGATAAGATCTCACTGGCAAAAATACTTTTTTGCACTTTCTCAGCTTCCGTATAAAGCTTGAAAATGGCTATCACCAACATGATAGCCGTAATGATCAATAAAATGGAAATCGGTATAATTAATCTTTTTCTCATATTAATTTTTTTCCTGCTGCTGATCACCCGCCAACCAGGCAATCACATCCACACCATCCGCATGGTCGGTAATATCCGGTTGTTGCGATTTACCAAAAGGAATGGTATCCGGAATCCGATCATCAGCCGAAACCACACACTGGATATGCTCCTTTTCCTTTTCCATAAATTTTTTTATCTGCTCCACATCCTGATAATACTGGTAATAAATAATGCCTATCGGGGAAGCAAGTTGCATTTTCTCTATCAATAGAGCGATCCCTGCATCGAGATAAGGGATACTGTTCATAAGATGTACGGTCTTCTGGTAATCGAGATTATTCAGGTAACGATGATGGACCGCAATCTCCTTCCCTTTCCTGTTCCATACTCCGATCAACTTCTCAAAGGAATAATTTTCCGGCACAAATAAGGCGGAAACCGAACGGCATCCCAGGCCGAAATAGAGGAAAATATCATCAAAAAGGGCTTCCAGCTCTTCATCGGATTCACGCCCTGAAAGGATTGCGAAACTATTCCGGTGGTGACGTAAAATATGAGGATATTTCCCGAAATAATATTCAAAGTAACGGGCGCTGTTATTACTTCCGGTCGCGATGATTTTATCGAAACGGACCGGTTTATCCACAAATTCAATATTACTTTTGAAACCGGGCTCAATGGCGGTCAGTATTTCCGCCAGTGCCGGTAACAAAATACGGTCATCTTTCGAAAGTTTTCCCATATAACGGTTTCCGCTCACCAAAACCGAAAAGAAATCATGAAACCCGGCCAAAGGAATATTCCCGGCTGAGATCACTGCAACCGTATCCCCTTTATTAAAATCCAGATGAGGAAATGTTTCGTAGTAAGTTTGTAATTCCGTAATTTTTTTCTTTTCCAACATGGCCGCAATAGCATCTATTGCATAGTACATATGGGATATCAGGAACCAGGGATTCAGGACAGCCTGTTGCTGAACGGCTTCCCGGAGGGATTGAAAATGCGGATCTTTTTTATCCCGCAAAATTTCACCCATTTTTATAAAAGCTCCGATCCTTTCTGAGATAGTAATGCTCATCCTGCAAATTTAATGCAAAGTTACATGATTTTAGTTTTAGGTACCGTTAAAACAGGTCTGAAAAATTATTTTTTATAAAAATAAACGGACGGAAAGAAAAAAAACTTATTTTTGCACCTCCAAAATCGGGATATAGCGTAGTCCGGTTATCGCGCCTGCTTTGGGAGCAGGAGGTCGCAAGTTCGAATCTTGCTATCCCGACTCAAGAACCCGGTTCCGTAGCTCAATGGATAGAGCAACTGCCTTCTAAGCAGTAGGTTGCTGGTTCGATCCCAGCCGGAATCGCTCTTTTTTAATTACTTTCCAATTATTTAATTCCCCCATTCTTAGTCGAAATCCAACGGTTTGCGCTCCCTGCCTTTTTCATTACATCCGGACCGGTCTCCGGTATAGGCCGCCGGAACCTGAAAATCATAACCCTGGGCTTCCCTGTTCTTGACCATCCTTTGATAAGGAAGGTTGGGATCATTGTAACATTTTTGCATGAAAAGTCCGAAAACCGGCATGGCGGTTCTGGCGCCCTGGCCTAAAGCGGTACTTCTGAAGTGGGCCGCGCGGTCTTCGCAACCTACCCATACGCCGCAGGTAAGGGCCGGCGTATAACCCACGAACCATCCGTCGGACTGGTTATCCGTTGTTCCCGTTTTTCCGGCTAAAGGAAAATCAAGTTTATACTGTGAACGTAACCTGCCGCCCGTACCGTAATCCACCACGCCCTGCATCAGCCTCACCGTCTTGAATGTGGTGATCTGGTCAATGGCTTCATTGGTTTTAGGGATGAAAGTATGGATCACATTTCCTTCTTTGTCGCAAATTTTGGTAATAAAGGTGGGTTCGATATAAACACCCTGGTTAGGGAAGCAATTCATGGCTCCCACCTGCTCATATAATGTCAGTTCACAGGCACCTAAAGAGATGGATGGAACCGCCGGTATTTCGGAAGTCATTCCCATATTACGGACCAGCTGGATAACCGATTGCGGACCGAATTGTTTCATCAGGTAAGCGGATATATAATTGAGCGAATGAGCTAACGCTTCTTTCAACGGCAACATTTGTCCATCCTTATATTTACTTGAATTCCGGGGTGTCCATGTTCCTCCTTCCGGAAGATTGAAGGTAACCGGCACGTTCGGCACCATCGTACAGGGATCGTAATCTCCGTTTTGCATGGCGACTGTGTATACATAAGGCTTAAAGGTAGAACCTACCTGACGGCGGGATAATTTCACATGGTCGAACTGGAAGTAATTATAATCGACACCGCCCACGTATGCTTTTACATGGCCCGTATGAGGTTCCACGGCCATCATACCGCACTGCAGGAACGACTTCATGTAACGGATAGAATCCATGGGAGTCATTACCGTGTCCACCATTCCCCTGTCCCAGGTAAGAACTTTCATGTTGACCCGCTTATTAAAAGCGTTTCTGATCTCCTCATCCGTCGCGCCGGCATCTTTCATCACGGCATATCGTTCCGAACGTTTCATGGCCGAATTCAGGATCCTGTCGGTTTCGGCTTCGGTTATATTATAGAACGGTGCGTTTTTCCGTCCTTTCCAATGCTCGAAGAAGAGAGGCTGTAAATATTGGCAAACATGCTCCTTGACAGCCGACTCCGCATGGCGTTGCATTCTGGCGTCTATCGTGGTGTAAATTTTCAGGCCGTCTTTATAAATGTCGTAATGGGTTCCGTCCGGTTTCGGATTCTTGCGGCACCAGTCCACCATAAATTGCCGGATATATTCCCTGAAATAAGTAGCAATGCCCCGTGTATGGCTTTGGACTGTAAAATTGGAAATATCGATCGGGATCGACTGGATGGAATCGGTCGCTTCTTTCGTTAAGAAGTTATATTTTTCCATCTGTTCCAAAACCGTATTCCTACGGTTAAAGGAAGCTTGCGGATTGCGTCTGGGACTGTAACGCGTAGGCGCTTTCAACATTCCTACCAGCAATGCCGATTCTTCGGTTTTAAGATCCCGGGGTTCTTTACCGAAATAAGTAGCGGAAGCTGATTTAATACCCAGGGAATTATTCCCAAAATCAACGGTATTAAGGTACATGGCTAAGATCTCGTTTTTAGAATATTCCCGCTCCAGACGGGCCGCCACTACCCATTCCTTAAATTTGGTCAGGATCAGTTTGGCTTTGCTGGCATCCGGATCCCGTGGGAAAAGATTTTTGGCCAATTGTTGCGTGATCGTACTTCCGCCTCCTTTCCTGTTGAAGGTAATCACGCCGAAAGCCACCCGGAATAAAGCCCTTACATCCACACCCGAGTGATCGTAAAAACGGATATCCTCCGTAGCGATCAATGCGTCGGTCAAAGATTTGGGTAGTTCATGATAAGGTGATATGGAGCGGTTCTCCACGTAATATTTCCCAAGCAATTCGCCGTCATAGGAATAGACTTCGGTAGCCAGGTTGGTGGAAGGATTTTCCAGATCAATAAAAGAGGGCATGAAACCCATCAACCCGGTCGAAATACCTATAAAAAGGAATAAGACGATCGCTACTAAAGACGCGTAAACGATCCAGAACGGTTTGATCCATTTGGAATATTGTTTGTTCTTTTCAGTTTTTTTGGAGGATTTAGAAGACTTAGTATGCATTCCTGTAATTTTACCCATTAATTTCCAGCAGTTTCCTATAAAGAAATTATCTACAAAGATAATATTTTTTTAAACGGTAAAAACCGATTAATATTTTTGCTATTTTTGCCAGCCTAAAAGCCCAGGTGGTGGAATTGGTAGACACGCTACTTTGAGGGGGTAGTGGGAGTATTCCCGTGCAAGTTCGACTCTTGTCCTGGGCACAGCAAAAGCGCTAACTAATAATAGTTAGCGCTTTTTTTGCAGAAACCGACGATTTACTTTAATCAGAGAATATCTGGTTTAAATAAGTTTTCCAATAGTTGTTTTCCTGTTCATATTCTTTAAAGGATGGAAAATCTGATTTCTCCGGATCGTGTTTTTTATACCTGTAATTCAAGAGCCTGATTTACATTTGCAATTTACAGGTTTCTCAGGATATATAATCGAAACCGAACATATTTTCTGCCCAAACTGCACCGACTTGTTTTCGTAACAGCTTAAAATACATTGATTTTTTAGGCGTGTCCCTCGCCTGACGGCTCGGGCCGGGCTTTTCGCTCATACTCCTCGCTTTACTGCATTCGATTCCCGTTTTTTCTTTAAAAATATATTTTCCCTTCGGTTGTTATCTCTGCGCTGCGGGGTAACCGCTACAATCCCTCACGCAAATTACATTGAAAGTTTTGTCTTTTATAGAAAAACTTTTTACACTTTCACTTTTCACCAAGTATTTTCTCTCCCGCTTGTTCCACCCTTTGCTTCCGATGTAAATATTTTATATCTGAAACAGCATCAGGAAGGTAAAAATTCTTAACAGAAGGATTAGGAAGGAGAGTGTCTAAACCCAAAGGATCAATATACCATACCGGATTATTCGCAAAAGTCGCATACGGGCTTTCATAGGCCTTTATTACCGGATCCACATTCCATCTTCTGCTCAATCTCGCGTTATATTGCCAGAATTCTGCCGTGTAACTCTGCCTAATCCCATAACCTCATTATCCATTCCTGTCCGTTTAAACCGTAGCGGTAAATATATTGATTTATTCAAAATGACCATATCTTATAAAATATCCTGTTTCTACTACAACTTTATCCACAATTACTCCATTAGTATCTTTTTTATATAGTAGAAATTGGTCACTTCCTCTTTTTTTCACAATAGAATCACACAACGAAATATTTTGCAACAATGGCGTTCCACTCATTCCAAATGTCAAAAATTGGTTGTCTAACCATAAAAGCATTCCTCTGGGAATTTCCTCATACTGGTTTACAATACCACTAAATTCCATATCTATAAATCTTTTTGCAACTTCTTTTTGTTCCATTTCTAGTTTCTTTTTACTCCATAACTGACAAAGTACAATCGTTAAAAAAAGTACCACAATAAGAGTAAAATATAAAATATATTTTTTTGTATTATTTTCCATAATATTAGTTTTTTATAAGTCCTTCCCCTAGCCCATGAGCCGCCAAAGCCAAAGCCTATACCTGTAGTTATACCTTGCCAAGTGATATTTCCTTTTTCATCATAGCTTTTGTAATTACCTTTACCATATAATAAATTAAATTGATAGTAAGTAAAATTTCCAAGAACATCATTAATTGTCACTGTATTTAATGGATTGGGACCTACATAATTCAGTTCCGTTATATTTAACCCCCAATCTCCCCTAAACCCCAACCGCGGGATTCACTTCTGGTATAAAACCAGGAAATATCATCTCCGGTATTTAATATATTTATTGCCCAGGACACATTGGCAGAAATAATGAATGAACTTTCTAGGTTGGCAGAAAATGATATAAGGTCTGCCATGCTTCTATTTCTAATAACAACATCTTTCACAAGTTCCGGTAAATAATCGTATGGATTATATAATTCACCTTCAGAAGTTTTATATCCAATGAAATTCCCTGATTCAATATCAAAACGAGCATTGAAAGTTTTGTCTTTTATAGAAAAACTTTTTACACTTTCACTTTTCACCAAGTATTCTCTCCCGCTTATTCCACCTTTTGCTGTTTCCGATGTAAAATACTTTATATCTGAAACAGCATCAGGAAGGTAAAAATTTTTACCAGAAGGATTAGGAAGGAGAGTATCCAAACCCAAAGGATCACTAAACCATGTCGGATTATTCGCAAAAGTCGCATACGGGCTTTCATAGGCTTTTATTATAGGATCCACATTCCAACGCCTTCCCAATCGGGCATCGTATTGCCAGAACTCAGCCGTATAACTCTGCCCATCACCATAAATCTCATTATCCTTCTCCTGCCCGTTAAAGCCATACCGATAATAGTTTTCGAAACTGTTAAGATACATCATATTACCAATGCCATGTCTTTTTATGTTCCTTAGGATTTACTATTTCCCCATTAATTCGAACAAATTCCAAATGTCCTTTAACCGTTAATTTGCAGTCTACAGAAGAAGGAATTATTTTTGTAATATACACGTATAATTTATTGTAATCATCAGCTTCTGTGGAAATAAAACCGTATACTTCTCTACTATCCTGTTTCAAAATTTCAATCTCATTACCGGTTCCTGAATCAATAGTAAATATTCCAAAAGGTTTTATTTCATTTTTATAACCACTATAACGAAGCGCTATTTTTATATCCGAATAATTATAAGATATCTTTTTGTTCAATAAATTAATTAATATATCCTGTTCATTGAAGTATAATTCTCCATATTTTCTTTTATTTCTTTTATGTTTGAAAACAAAAAAATCTATAAGTAAATACAGGAAAATAAATCCAATACAATAAACCCACCAATAGGGTTTCTGAGGAAATATTATCCCTAATAAAACAGGAATAATAATAGTAAAAAAAAGAAATATAAAAATTGATAGATAATCTCTCGATGTCGATTTTTCGCCAGATGATGAGATTTTAAACATTAAATTATTCATTTTCCTTATTTTTATTTAATTCATCAATAGTTGTTTTTACTGCTCCTGCATCTTTATTGATATCTGATGAAACATCTATTATTTTATTTAATTGTCTAACACTTTTTTCGCTTAACCTAAATGGATTAAGAGATTTATTTATTGCACCTAAACCCGGTAAAATTAGTGACACTATTGCCATGCCTTTATCTATATTATCAGCTTTACTTCCATAAACATTTTTACCTGTAAAAAGTACACTGCCCGTATTTACAGCATCCCACAAAGGATTTATCAAAGCCGCCCCCTGTAACACTGGACCAGCCCCTTCCATTATGACATCTTCTACAGGACCTATCGTAAAGCCAGACCATACCTTGAGTTTTTCAACAGGATCCGATTCTTGGGATATTAATCGCCTTCTGGTTTCCCGCCTTAAACGTCGTCTTTCCTGGGAAGGGGATTCAAATATTAATTGTAAACTTACATCAACAGCAGGTAATATGTCATTCCAGGAAATATTCTCCAGCATGGGTTGGATATTTACCTCTTGGGCAACATACCACTTACCCCTTTCATCCGGTGTATTGGTATAACCTACAATTCCTCCATATTTCTTTTGATATCGCTGTGCCTGGCCTTTCCTTCTGAAATCACCCAAAGGATCAGAGTATAATATAGGATTATTAGCAAGAGTAGAATATTGACTTAATGATGCTTCCGGCTTAGGATCTAAATTCCATCTTCTGCCCAATCTTGCGTCATATTGCCAGAATTCCGCCGTGTAACTCTCTCCTCCCCTATATATCTCATTATCTTTCTCTTGCCCATTAAAACCATACCGATAATAGTTTTCGAAACTGTTAAGATACATCATATTACCAATGCCATGTCTTTTTATGTTCCTTAGGATTTACTATTTTCCCATTAATTCGAACAAATTCCAAATGTCCTTTAACCGTTAATTTGCAATCCACATTCTCAGGAAGAATTTTTGCCATAAATATATATAAGTTATTGTAGTCATCCGCTTCAGTAGAAATAAAATTGTAAATATAGTGTTTCCCGTCATGAATAATTTCTACTTTATTACTAATACCTGTATTAAAATAAATATTACCTGGAATCAATTCAGTTTCATTTTCATATCCGACATATTTAATCGCCAATCGTAAAGAAGCCATATTATTAAATATTATTTCTTCATTTTCTAATTTAAGTACTATATTTTCTTTATTAAATATAATACATTCATTAAAAATATCTGTAGTTCTCTTCCCTTTAAATTTAATGTGAGTCAATAATTTATTTACGACCAAAAGAATAAATAGATATATTAATATCAAGTATGATTTTATAGGCAGGAATAAAATCCCTATTGGAATTCCAATACAAATTATTAAAATAGAAAATAGAGAAAAACTCTCTTTTATTCGAGAGCGCTCACGAGAAGACATTATTTTAAAAGAAATATTTTTCATTTTTCATTTTCTTTATCCAACTCATTTATGGTAGTTTTTGTAGCTCCTACTCCAATATTAATATATTCACTTACTTTAATCACTTTCCCTAAATTTTTAACTCCTTCATCACTAAGGCCAAAAATATTTTTTGTTTTGTTTAATCTTCCTAAAACTGGTAAAGCAACAGAAAGACCTGCAGAAATTTTATCAAAATTATCCGCTTCATTTCCATAAGCATCATAACCTATAAGAAGAATTGAAATCGTATTCGTAGCATTCCACAAAGGATTTATCAAAACCGCCCCCTGTAACACTGGAGCAGCCCCTTCCATTATAGCATCTTCTACAGGACCTATCGTAAAGTCAGACCATATCTTGAGTTTCTCAACAGGATCCGATTCTTGGGATATTAATCGCCTTCTGGTTTCCCGCCTTAAACGTCGTCTTTCCTGGGAAGGGGATTCAAATATTAATTGTAAACTTACATCAACAGCAGGTAATATGTCATTCCAGGAAATATTCTCCAGCATGGGTTGGATATTTACCTCTTGGGCAACATACCACTTACCCCTTTCATCCGGTGTATTGGTATAACCTACAACTCCTCCATATTTCTTTTGATATCGCTGTGCCTGGCCTCTCCTTCTGAAATCACCCAAAAGATCACTATACCATATCGGATTATTCGCAAAAGTAGAATATTGGCTTAATGAAGCTTCCGGCTTGGGATCCACATTCCACCTTCTACCCAGTCTTGCATCGTATTGCCAGAACTCAGCCGTATAACTCTGCCCCTCCCCATAAATCTCATTATCTTTCTCCTGACCGTTAAATCCATAGCGGTATAATGTCCTGCCGAACCGTTTGGGCATTGGAAAACCAAACGGATAGTAATCGGTATAGAAATACATTTCCGGCGAATACCCCATCTCACCGTTTGTTACCAATTTTTCTAATTTCCTGTCTAAGAGGGTGGCATGCACGTTCCCGAGATGGTCCGTCAATTCATATTGGCGATGGCCCAGCCGCCGGGTGTAATTTTCAGAGGGTTGCGGAGAAGCAAACGTTTCTTCCTCCCTGCGCAAAATAGTCTTTTGGAATATCCCCAATCTTCCGCTACCGCCGTAAATGCTTTGCTCTACCACAATAAGGCGGTTCGCGGTTAATCCGTAAGTAGCTATGATGTTTCCATTGGGATCGTGTATATAATACTGGTTGCCCCCATTACGTCCCTGGCTTTTTTTAACCTCACGCTCTCCCAAGGGAGTGTAGCGGAAAGTTAGTTCCGCACCGTTCGCTTTTTTACGGAAGCGTAATAATTTCCTAATAGTCAAATTACTAATCCCATAAGTTTTCACATTATACCAGAAAATTTTTTACGGTATAGGACTTTTAATACTAAATATTTCTCTATCCTCTGATGGTATCAATTCATTCATCATCCGGATTAAATTATCAATCCGTTTATCATAATATGTATAAATATAGGAAGTATGTTTATTAGTCTCATGAATAACAAAAGTTAATTTTATTGGTCTTACCGTATTATATATGATTGTTTCGACTGTAGTATTATTTGTCGAATCATAATATACATTTTTGTCGGCCAATTCTTTAATTTCATATAATTTTTGATTGAAAGTATATTGCCAAATTTCATTTACCTTATTACTATCTAATCCTTGAAAAGGTATAAATTTAGCTTCTTCAGGAAGGCCAGCCAAAAAAGGATTACGCCAATATATCAAACCTTCCCGTTGAAGAGT
>CALECM010000030.1 GCA_937949745.1 uncultured Bacteroidales bacterium
TCGTGCTTAATGCTGTAATGAGTTATATCGTGAATGCTCTTGTGTTTTGAAGTTTAGGAACATATTTTGACTCATATCCGTTATCTTTTCTTGGCCGCATACCTGACGGCATGCGTGGTTTTCGGGTGTGTTTTCGTGTTACCGGGCTGGAATGCCTGACGGCATTCATCGTTAATCGTGCTTAATGCTGTAATGAGTTATATCGTGAATGCTCTTGTGTTTTGAAGTTTAGGAACATACTTTGACTCATATCCTTTATTTTTCCTTGGTCGCATACCTGACGGCATGCGTAGTTTTCGGGTGTGTTCTCGTGTTACCGGGCTGGAATGCCTACAGCATTCATGGTAAATCGTGTATAATGCTGTAATGAGTTATATCGTGAATGCTCTTGTGTTTTGAAGTTTAGGAACATACTTTGACTCATATCCTTTATTTTTCCTTGGTCGCATACCTGACGGCATGCGTGGTTTGTCGGGTGTGTTTTCGTGTTACCGGGCTGGAATGCCTACGGCATTGTCGGTAGAAAGAATATTATGGCAAATCTTCCAAATCTCTTTAGGGATTTTCCTTCCGGCATTTTCAAATTGCTGGATAATTGGTCGCATACCTGACGATATGGGAATATGCTTTCCAAGGTGTCTTTGTATTTAAGGAAGTTAATGCCCACGGCATTGTCGGTTGAAAGATGATTATAGCAAATTATTTCCAAATCCCTTTAGGGATTTCCGCCTGGTAGCCATCAAATGCGGGATATGTTATTTCGCATGCCGTTAGGTATGCGCCCATTTCGAAATATTATTCTTCCCTTACGATTTTGGCTCCCAGCGCAACGAGACGTTCCACGATATTTTCATATCCGCGGTCGATCTGTTCGACGTTTTGTATGATGCTGGTCCCATCGGCAGATAGAGCGGCGATCAATAAGGCTACTCCTGCGCGAATATCCGGGGAGGACATAGTGGTGGGGCGAAGCTTATATTTATGATTCAGGCCGATAACCGTAGCCCGGTGCGGGTCGCAAAGGATGATCTGTGCTCCCATGTCCTGTAATTTATCCACAAAGAACAAACGGCTTTCAAACATCTTCTGGTGGATCAATACACTTCCTTTGGCCTGTATGGCGGTAACCAGCGCGATACTGATCAGGTCGGGCGTGAAACCGGGCCATGGAGCGTCGTAAATAGTGAGGATAGAACCGTCCATGTTGGTCTCGATTTCAAATTCATCCTGTGGAGGAATGTAAAGGTCATCACCCTGTTTTTCAAACTTTACGCCTAATTTGGAAAAAGTGTACGGGATGATACCAAGGTTAGGCCATGAGCAATCTTTAATGGTGATCTCCGAATTGGTTACGGCTGCCATTCCCATAAAACTGCCCACTTCGATCATGTCCGGTAAAATACGGTGTTCACAGCCATGTAGTTCCTCTACTCCCTCGATCGTCAGGAGATTGGAGCCGATCCCGCTTATCCTGGCTCCCATGTTATTAAGCATGTTGCATAATTGGTAAACGTAAGGTTCACAGGCCGCGTTGTAAATAACTGATTTGCCTTTGGCCATAACAGCGGCCATGACGATATTCGCTGTTCCTGTTACGGATGCTTCGTTCAGTAACATGCTGGTTCCTACAAGCGGATCTGCCGTAAGTTCGTATACAGTATTATCATTGTCATGGGAAGATATCCTGGCACCCAGCCGGTAGAAACTTTCGAAATGGGTATCCAACGGTCTTCTTCCGATTTTATCTCCGCCCGGTTTTGAAGCATAGGCTTTGCCGAAACGTCCCAGCAAAGGACCGATTGTCATGATCGAAGCCCTTATGGTATTGGCTAAACGGAGAAATTCTTTCGTTTTGAGGAAATCAAGATCTATTTTTTCTGCCTGGAAACGGAAAATGGAAGAAGTAATCATATCAACCTGCACTCCCATCGCCATCAGGATCTCGATCAGGTGACGGACATCAGCTATGTTGGGAACATTTGAAATAATGACGGGCTCCGAGGTGAGCAAAGTCGCGCAAATCACCTGTAAGGCTTCGTTCTTCGCTCCCTGTGGTGTTATTTCCCCACATAACGTATGGCCGCCCTGTATGATAAAATTTCCCATTTTTTAATCTTGAGGTAATACTACCGGGAATTCGTGATTGAACTCGAGACGGAATGGTGATCCGATAATATTGGTCAGGTAATCAATATATTGATCGGTGAAATAGAATTCATTGGAATCGTAGTACCCTTCCGGTAAAGCAAAATTACCGATATTCCCCATATCGATCGCATCGGTGTGGAATTCTTCCAGTTCGGTGTAAGGAACAATATCTTTCATGACCGGCATTTTACCGTAGTCCTGGCGCAAAAGCAGATCGACAACTTTATCGGCCAGCGTAGAGGTAAGCCGTCTGTCGTATTCATAGCATTTCCCGGAACGGGGAATATAACCGGATATTTGTCCGCGCGCTTCAATTCCCAGTTTCTTGGATATTTCGGAAGCGATAACACCGCTTATTCCACCGAAACGGGGATGACCGTATTCATCCAGGTCGGGACTGGCATACACCATATCGAGTGATTCTTTTTCATCATTCCACCAGCGTACACCTTCGGAAACCGCGATAATAAGGCTCCGTTTCTTGGATCGCATAAATTTTTCCTTGACTTGTTCGAAAAAGAAATCCTTTCTCTCTTTGGTCATTTCTACTTCCGGCACCAATGCCATTTGGGCACCACCGAAAATAGCCGCGCCGGTCAACCAGCCTGCGTCCCTTCCCATCACTTCCAGTACCATAATGCGCTGGTGAGATTCATTGGTCGTATGCAACTTACTGCATAATTTTTTGATTGCCATGGCTCCCGACGGGAAGCCCGGGCATAATACCGTTTCGTAATCTTTACCCTGATAATGGTGCAGGGATTTGGTACGCAAATCGTTATCTATGGTTTTAGGAAATCCGATAACCGGGATCCCATATTTTTCGTACATTTTCTTAGCAGCCCCGTTGGTATCATCTCCTCCGATGGTAACCAGTACATCGATATGGTATCTTTCGATATTGCGTATGATCTGCGGAGAGCGGTCCTCGGGATGTTTCACACTGGGAAACGGATTGGTTCTGCTGGAAAGGAGGGCGGTACCGCCGTAAATGCCATTATATGCCGTGTTGGTAAGATCCACTACCTGGCCGTCGCCGAGTAATCCTTTCCATCCTTTCTGGATCCCGTATACTTTGAATCCTAACATGGAAGCCCTGTTACGGACAGCCTCAATACTTGAGTTAATGGCAGGAGTATCTCCGCCTCCCGATAAAATAGCCAGAATTTTACCTGAAAATAACTTGTCTGTTCTCATTCTCACTTGTAGCTATAGATATGTTATGATTTCGAGCAATATTACTTTTTATGTTTTATTTAAATATCTCTTTCAAAAGAGTCGTTTTCCTGTGGGTGGGATCTGTGCGTATTTTTTGCTCTTCCAATCCCATTTCCGTAAGAAGATGATTTACCATTTGCCGGGTTATTTCCTGGTTCAGGTCAATGTTTACGGGTTGCGTCGTATACTGGGCATAGGTTGCCAGTATCTGGTTCCAGGTTGCCGATGCCTGTGTTTCATTCATCTTGATCTGTACCCAGGGTTTTAGGTTGTCAATAAGATAAACGGTTTTATTGGATCTGAAATATTCAGTGGCGACCCTGGAAGAACCGTTGATAAAATAATCCGGGTCATAGAATGTTGTCTGGGTAATGGCTTCGCCGAAAACCGTCCTTACCTGGTCTCCTGTCCTTTCGGCTGCCCTGTTAAGACGTATAATCAGGGAATCAACGGTAGACTGTTGTCCGTATTTTGCCAAAGTATCGATCACGGGTGTGGTGGCTGTAGGCAGATTGATCCGGTAAGCGGCATTATTATAGTAAGTATAACCGCCGGGTACCGAAAGATGGGCATTGGCCGTATCACGTGCCAGGTTAAGGCATTGTTTTAACGCGGTTGATTTTTCGCTATCCGGATAATATTTTTCGGCAAAGTCGCCGGAATCATCATGGCAGGAAACAAAAAAGACCGCCATAAAGAGAAACGGCAATAATGTTATTTTTTTCATTATAAAATTAAATTTTGTTGGCAAAGATAACTATTTTTGCCGAATGAATCAGGACCCGTTCATATTTATTCAGGAGGTTTCTTCCACCAATGATTACCTGTCTTCCATCGTCCTGGATAAAAAATTAAATGACAACGAATTGGATAACTTCACGGTCGTATATGCAGATTGGCAGACGGCCGGAAAAGGTTTATCAGGCAACAAATGGGAAAGCCGGCCTAAAGAGAATATTCTGGCCAGTTTCTATATCAAGGAGCCGGTATCGCCTTCAAGGCAATTCTTTATTAATATCGCTTTTGCTTTATCGGTGAGGAAAATGCTTTCCCGGCATCTTCCGTCGGTAAAAATAAAATGGCCGAATGATATTTATGTCCACGAAAAAAAGATGGCCGGCATATTGATCGAACATGCCATACAAGGCAATGAATTACGATATAGTATCGCCGGAGTCGGCATCAACCTTAATCAAACCCGTTTCGATCCTCTTTTAACAAAGGTAACCTCCCTTAAACTGGAAACAGGCTATGAGTATGAAAGAATCACGTTGCTCAAGCAATTACATCAAATATTAACTGGACATTATGCGGGATTTTTGACAAAGGAAGATTTTGATATTCTTCTGAAAGAATATTATGGGAATTTATATAGGATAAAAGAATTCCATACTTATGTTATACATGGCACTCGGATGGAAGCGATGATAACCGGGGTGGATGAATACGGCCGCCTCTCTCTTGAAGATAGGCAAGGGCGGCAATTTATTTGCGGTTATAAAGAAGTGGTATATATTTAGGGCAATTCATTTAATTCATTCTCTTGCGGATCAGGTATTCCATTTTGATCCTCCTTACTCTTCACGGATAATATGGTGATCGTGGCGAAAGCCGCCCAATACGGCAACGAAAGCTTATCCGTATCAAGGAAATTATTAAGAACTCCATGGATAAAATAAGTAATTAAAGCCAGGAGCATACACAAACACAGCAGTCGTGAAAATTTGTCTTTTGATTGGATATAGGTCTTAATTCCATAGAAAAGGGCCATAAAGACCAAAGCCAGGACCGTAAGTAATCCGATGATCCCCGTTTCGGCAAAAGGTCCGATATATTCGCTGTGGGCATTTCCTCCGTCGCCGAAATTAGTGGAGATGATGGTTTTGTACTTACCTTTCTGGAAAGGGGCGTAAACAAATTGATAAGTTCCCGGACCCCATCCCACAATCGGCCTCTCTTTGATCATGCCCTGGGCGGCCACCCAGCGATTTAGCCGTTCCACATTGGAAGCGTCGGTTGTGATATTGGAAATGGATTGTATTTGCTCTTTAAGATTCCCGGATGAATCCTGGGTATTACGTCCCATTTTGTATAGGATATCGTCCGCAAATAGAAAGAATGCCGCACCTAGGATCACGCTTCCCAGTACCACCCAAGATAATTTGATACGTAGTTTGAGCAGGACCAGAACGCCTATTGCCCCGATCATGCTGAGCCAAGCCGCGCGACTGAAAGAAAAATAAAGTCCCGTGGCGATAATTACGGAAAGAATGATATAAAAGAGACGTTGTGTTTTATTATTGCCCGGCAGAAAAATAAAGCCGGCGGAAATAGGAAGGAAGAACGCCAGTACCGCTCCGTAGGCAGTATGGTCATTGTAAAAAGGCGACATAACCCAGTGACTTGAGAACATAGAGAAACCGAAAGTGGCATGCCTGAATGTGGTATATAATACTACAATAGCCAGTCCGACTGCATAGCAGTTGAAAAATGTAATAATTTTCCGGGTGTTCTTGCTGAAAAATTGGAGGATCACAAAAAAACAGGGAACGATAAACCATATTTTGGATATCAGGAATTTAACGGATACGATGGGTAATTCACTGGAAATGGACGTAATAAGTATCCAGGCCAAATAAATATAAATACCTATGGATATGGGATGTGTAAAGAGCTTCCGTTTTACCGGAAGGTCATATAGAAGGCGGAAAATGAAAAGCAAGGTGATGGCAGCCATGATGATCTCGGCCGGCAGGGAAAGGTCCACATCCATCCGGGTGAATTCTCCCATAGGTACGGAGAGAGGCGTGAGGAAAGCCAGGATATACATGAGCCAGTCCAGCCTGTAAAACATCAGGTATACAATTACTACTACAAGGGAGATCCAGGGGAATATCAGAAATTCCTTTAAGATCGCCACACAATTTAACAGGATGAAGGCAATACAGCAAGCAAAAAAAATGAATTGCTTTTTTTTCATTTAAGAAATGGATTTCTTTTCCCGCCTCCTGGAATTAAATTCCGGTGAATTGCGAATATTTTCCATAATCAGGAGAATGATGATTGCCACGATCAGGGTAGCGATCGTGGAAGTAATCATAATGATCGATTTTTTTGGATAACTTTTTTTATCCGCCGGGATTGCTTTTTCAATGACGAATTTAACAGGCATCCGGGATTCCATATCCACTTTGGCGTCCATCATTTTGGATTTGCATAAAGCCTGGTATTCCCTGAAGTTATATTGTAATTCGCGTAAAGCTTCCGATTGAGGTCCCCACGTCGCCAGTTTATTTAATTCCTGTTGTAAACGCTGCATGCCCGCAGTATTTCCTTGTGATACGGCAATGGCATATTGCTGGGTAACCCTTTCCGATTGTGTTTCGAAATCGAAGACACCGTGTTCCATAATGATCTTGAGGGAATCATCCACCCTTTTTATTTCGTCGGTAACATCTTCAAGTTGTTTTTTCAGGATGAAGTATGCCGCCGTAGCCCGTTCCCGTTCGATTTTATTTTTTACCGTGTCCAGTTGCCGGGATACTTCATTAGCCATATTAGCCGCCACAACAGGATCATGGTCGGTAACGGTAATGGAAATGGCCCCGAATTCGGTCCTTTTTATTTTCAGGTTACCGATAAGGCTTTTGTAAAGTTTGGTTTCCCAATATTTGGCATTCGTATCAATCTTATAATATTCTATCAGGTTGAATTTTTTGATAAGGGCATCCTGAATATCCCGGGAGTTCAGAATCTGCATCATTTGCTCGGTCTCTTCTTCAATACCGTAAGCCTTGATCTCCAGCCTTTCATTATAACTATGTTCGTTGGTCAATATTTTGGATAGGGAATTGGTCCGCGGAGCATATATAATGGTCGTGGCTTTGAATTTAGGCTTGATAAATAAGCTTGTAGAAAAGAAAAAGGAAAGTACGGCTGCTGCAATACAAACAATGAGCAGCGGATAGCGCCACTTCCATAAGAAACGTATCAGGCTGAACGAATTATAGGAGTTTTTTTTATTTTCTTCCATAAATAATGTGGGGTTTTTAGGTTGCTATTTTGAAATATGGATACCAAGTTCTTTTAATTGTTCGGGCGATATAGGAGAAGGGGCCTCTATCATCACGTCACGGGCCGCGTTATTTTTCGGGAAAGCGATAAAATCACGGATAGTGTCCGTATCGGAGAGCACCGAGCATAGCCGGTCGAAACCGAAAGCGATACCTCCATGGGGAGGAGCTCCATATTCGAATGCCTGCATCAGGAACCCGAATTGGGCCTGTGCTACTTCATCACTGAAACCTAATAAGCTTAACATTTTACGCTGTAATTCCCGGTCGTGTATCCTGATAGACCCGCCTCCGATTTCGGTGCCGTTGATCACCAGGTCATAAGCATTGGCCCTCACTTTTCCGGGATCTGTTGTCAGAAGTTCTGCTTCTTCCGGTTTCGGCGCGGTGAAAGGATGGTGTTTGGCGTAATATCTTTGTGTCTCTTCGTCCCATTCCAGTAAGGGAAAATCTACGACCCAAAGCGGTTTGTATTCACCGGCTTTCCGGAGGCCCAGCCTTTGTCCCATTTCCAATCTCAATTGCGAAAGCTGCGGACGGGTTTTTTCTTTAGACCCGGCCATAATGAGGATCAGGTCTCCTGTTTCGGCATGACAGGCTTCCGCTACTTTCTGCAAATCCTCCTGATCATAGAATTTGTCCACGGAAGATTTAAATTTGCCATCCTCCTGACAAAGTACATATACCAGTCCGCTGGCACCAACCTGCGGCCTTCTTACAAAATCCGTAAGTTCATCCAATTGTTTGCGCGAATAACTTCCACCGCCCGGAACTACGATGCCGCCTATCCATTCCGCCTGGTTAAAAACTGAAAAATCCTTGTGCTGAAGTTCCTTATTTAATTTAATGAATTTCATTCCGAACCGGATATCCGGTTTGTCGTTGCCATAATTTTCCATGGCATCCTCATAGGTGATCCGGGGAATCGTATCGATATTAATATTTTTTACTTTCTTAAAAATATGTTTTACAAGTCCTTCAAAGGTTTGCAGGATATCTTCCTGGGTAACGAAAGCCATTTCACAATCGATCTGGGTAAATTCAGGTTGACGGTCGGCTCGTAAATCCTCGTCCCTGAAACATTTCACAATCTGAAAATAGCGGTCGTAACCGGCCAGCATCAAAAGTTGTTTGAAGGTTTGCGGGGATTGCGGTAAAGCATAAAATTCTCCCGGAGAAACACGGGAAGGTACGACAAAATCCCGGGCTCCTTCAGGAGTGGAATTGATAAGGAAGGGAGTTTCGATTTCCACGAATCCCAGTTCATTCATATAATTGCGGATCTCAATACCCAGATGATGCCTGAATAAAAGATTGTTTTTCACTGTGTTCCTCCTGAGGTCAAGATAACGGTATTTCATCCGGAGTTCTTCTCCACCGTCCGTATCGTCTTCTATGGTAAAAGGCGGTATTTTCGATTGGCTGAGTACTTCAACATCATTCACCAGGATTTCAATATCTCCGGTCGGGATATTTTTGTTTTTACTTGATCTTTCCACCACTTTTCCGGTTGCCCGGATGACCCATTCACGACCGAAGTTCTGTACCTGTTCCAGTAAATGATCCTGGAGCTCCATATTAAAAGTGAGTTGGGTAATACCGTAGCGGTCCCGGAGGTCGATGAAAGTCATACCTCCTAAGTTCCTGATCCGTTGCAGCCAACCGCATAAAGTAACGTTCTCCCCGATATGGTTTGCCGTGAGTTCCCCGCAGGTATGGGTTCTTAAATGAGTGGAAAAATTGTTCATTATTAATAAATTTTCAAATCGGTTGTTTTGGATAAATATTCCGAATCATACCAACCTCCCCGGTCCAGGGCGCGGATATCCGATGAAGAGTAGGATCTGGTAAATCTGCAGGTGTAATTACCCGGTTTCAAATTGTAGAGGACATTGGTAGAAATGGTGATTGTTTTACCTTCCGGGATATCGGGCTCAAAAGTCGATACAAGTTCATTATTTTGAAATAAACTGCAGAAAAGTAATTCTTCTTCCCTGAATTTTTTTCCGGTATAGGATAAAACGGCTCCTTTTTCCCTGTCTATGGATATGGTCCCTGATTCGTTGATTTCGAAAAACGGGATATAAGGTTCATTGGAAAATATTTTTCCGTCATTATTGATGTACTCAAAAGTGGATTTTTCAGGATAGGGTATTTTCTTATTTAAAGTATAAATATACCCATCATCTGTGGTGGATTTACCTGATAATTCTTCGTTATTCCAGTTTATCCTGCTCTTTTTGGCTAATTTTAATGTAATGCCGGTCGGATTATTGAGTGAGAACCGTGCGGTGGCATGTAACAATTCCGTGTTGGCATCATAAGAAATATGGTATTGTTGAAATACCAGACGTTGTTCCACCTGGTCGGAGAGCGTGTAATTATCAGACTGGCAGGATACGAAAAGGATGGCAATAGCCGTAATGGAAAAAATAAAGCTTTTAAATCGTATCATCCCTGTTATATTATGATATTAATAAGGAAAAGAAGCGACAAAAATACAAAATAATTTGATGTTTTGATGAGGTGATTTAATAACCCTCTCTTACAAAAAGAACTTTAAAAATTTTAATAAGGAAAATTGAGTAATTTTTTTTTGAAAAAACGCTTTTTTGTTGCATATATAAAAATAAAATGTATATTTGCCTTGTAGGAGTAGCTATTTAACCGATAATTTTATCGAGTATTAATCATTATTAACTAAAACTTATTAAAAAAATGAAAAATTTTTACACAACGCTCGTTGTGGCTCTATTGGCTACAATGGGATTTGCCCAGGTTACACCTGTAGAAAGGCAACACATTCCGTCTCCTGTTCTAAAAGTAGAAAAATTACAGGAACTTCCGCTGGAATTCAATAAAGTCCAGTCAAAACACCGGACTGCCGGTGCATTCGAGTATTCGTATCATGATGCCATCAATTATAATACGGAGTACCAACGTCCTTTTCCGGTAGCGATATTATCGGATTCACTCGTACGCACAGGATATGCTGACGGTGACGGAGGAACAAAGTGGTGGGCTGTCCAGAAATATTCCATCGGTTCTATTTATGATTTTACCAGTCCTGATTGGACGGAATTTTATCGTAATTATGAAGATGAGGACGGGAACCTGGTCTCTGTTCCTGATTTTGGTAAAACCCAAAATTTTAACATCGACTCGGTAGGACTCCAATTTCTTTACCAATGGGGCAGTGAGGTAAACTCTGATGTTGTGGATACTCTTATTGTAAGTATCGCTGCCATTGAAGGATTACCGATAGGTCCCGTTTATAGTAGTCCCTCTCCCGGAGATACCACATGGTATTATACATGGGCTGAAATTCCGTGGGACCGATTCGGAGATGCTGTGTTTACAGCCAATGTTCCTGAAGTTACCGATATAAAATATTACAAATATAAACATCTTTTAACTATCGAAGATACTTCACTTGCTTCTGGTTCGGACGGTATACTGATAAATAACCTTTATACTCCTCTTCCGGATGATTTTAAAAACCTGACTAACCAAAAACAACTCGTGATGGCTTACAGTTTCAAAAGCGGATCCCGCAATCCGGAAGTTTCCCAGAGATACGAGACCGACACTATGGGAAAACAGGTTAATTTATTCCGGGTACTTTATTTCGATGACCCAAGACCCGAGTATTCAAATGTGGAAGGCCAGGAAGCTACACCAGCCTTATTAACGGATCTTAATATTGCCATAGAAGCCAATTTTCTGAGTATGCACCCTAATGCACTGGAGCATAATAAATATGTGAATACTGCAGAATGGTTAGGTCCTTTACACCGTCCGCTTTTGTCGGTAGTCGCTTCCTGTAATGATTGCGAATGGATCAATGTAAAAGAATTGGAAAAAAGGAATATTACCATAAGACCCAATCCCGCTACGGAAAATTTCCGTCTGGATTTGGAAGGCAGCGGCGCCGCCCAGGTTGAACTTTACAACATGACGGGTCAGTTGATGCATAAAGAACAGGTAAATGATCAGACTGTAACCGTTAATGTAAATAACCTTAACAGCGGAATGTATTTACTCAGAGTGGTACAGGACGGTAAACTCTATACAGCCAAAGTAATGGTAAAATAATTTATTGAGAATTAGGAAGATGTCCAAAAGTCTATTTTGTCATACTGAAAGAATTTTTCATCCTGAACGAAGTGAAGGATCTGTATTATAGGCTTTTTCGTTAAATATATTGGTGGCAGAAAACGATTCGTAAGGACTTTCGGACATCTCCTAACTTTTAATAATACCAGGTGAATTTAATGATATGACTAAATTTGGTTTCAGCCTTCATGAGAAAGTCGGAATGGGGAAAGATTGATTTTCTTAGCCAGATGGTAATGTAAATTATTGATGCTCAAAGTTTACTATATATGCCAAAGTGTTCGGTTGAAGTAAATAAGGCATTGTTCAACATATCCGGATTTTAAGCTAAAGTGATCAGAATGTTGAATATGGGCAATATTTTTTAATTTTTTCTATTTGTAAAAAAAAAAATGTATTTTTGCATGTCAGATTTGATATGAAAGAATTTCTATTAAACAAATAGTATTAATTAAAACCAAATTGTCAAATGAAAAAGTTTTACACAACATTAGTTGTAGTCCTAATGGCCACGATGGGATTTGCCCAGGTTACGCCTTTAGAAGGACCAAAGATGTCATCTCCTGTTCTGAAAGAAGAAATTAAATCAGAGCTTGCTCCTGTGGATATGAAGAAGATATCCTCAAGAAACAGAGCCGGTAGCGGTGCGTTCGAATATTCCTATTTTGATGCTATATATTTTCTTAACGGTGAACTTCCTAACCGGAACCCGGCGCCAATCTTATCTGATACACTCGTACGCGCTGGTTTTGCTGATGGCTCAGGTGGAACAGAGTGGGCAACTGTTCAGAGATATTCGGTAGGTGCTATTTATGATTTCGCAAGCCGTGACTGGACCGAACTATACAGAAATTATGAAGATCTGAATGGTGACCTGGTGTCCGTTCCTGATTTCGGTATGACCCGGAATTTCAACGTGGATTCGGTAGGTATTCAATTTTTATATGTATGGGGTAGCGAAGTGCCTGCCAATACAGTAGATACGCTCATCGTAAGCGTGGCAGCCGTTGAAGATTTGCCCTATTCCAGAATTTATCTTCGTCCTCAACCCGGGGAAGATACAGTATGGCGCTATTCTTGGGCTGAGATTCCTTGGGACAGATATGGAGATGCTGTATTTACTTCCGACATTCCCGGAGCCGCTGATGTAAAATATTATAAACATAAACATTACTTAACGATCGAAGATACTTCAGTTGCATCAGGTGGAGGTAATATACTCATAAATAACGTTTATACTCCACTTCCGGAAAGTTTTAAAAACCTCACTAACCAAAAACAAATAGTGGTAGCCTATAGTTTTAAGAGCGGATCCCGTAATCCGAATGTGGCCCAAAGGTATAATACCGATACTATAGGAAGGCAGGTAAATTCATTCAGAGCTATGTATTTTAGTGATCCTAGATCTGAATATGATCATCCTGCTGGTAATGATAACTGGTCAACTCCTCAATTGTTAGCTGATCGTAATTTGTCTTTAGATGTTATGGAATATAGTTTAATACCAGATTTAATTTGGACGAATAATTATGTTAACGCCACTGAATGGTTCGGTCTTTTAAATCGTCCCTTAATGTCCGTTGTCGCTTCCTGTAATGACTGCGAATGGATCAATGTAAAAGAGATGGAAAAAAGGAATATTACCATAAGGCCCAATCCCGCTACGGAAAATTTCCGTCTGGATTTAGATGGCAATGGTGCCGCTCAAGTTGAACTTTACAACATGACGGGACAACTGATGCACAAAGAACAGGTTAACGATCAAACCGTAACCGTAAATGTAAACAACTTCAACAGCGGTATGTATATACTCAGAGTTGTACAAGAAGGTAAAGTTTATACAGCTAAAGTGATGGTGAAATAATTACCTGATACTTACCTATAAAAAAAGCATCCATCAAATGGATGCTTTTTTTATATAAGCATGTTTATAATTTATTATTTTTGCATTTATAGTATATAACTTATGCCCTACTTTCTGAGCCATGATGATATCGATAAAGAAAAATGGAATGCTTGTCTGCAAAGGTCCGCTAATCCGACTATTTTTGCTGATTATGACTTTTTAACCGCGGCTTCTCCCCGTTGGAAAGCTTTAATTGAAGGAGACTATGATTATATCATGCCGCTTCCGGCGAGGTCTAAATTTTCGGTTAAATATATATATACTCCTTTTTTCTTCTCCAGGTTAGGTATCTTTTCACCTAATCAGATAGAGGGTAACATTGTCAGGCAATTTATCGAAAAAATACCGGCAACTTACCGGTACATCGATCTCGTTTTTAATTCCGCCAATAATTTCGAAAATACCGGTTATTCTCCATTATTAATGAATTCTTACCGGCTTGATCTCAATGAACCCTATTTAAAGCTTTACCAATCCTATTCGGAAAACACACGTCGTAACATCAGGAACGCCGTTAAACAGGAGCTTTCACTGACCGATAATATCACACCGGAGGATGTGATAAAACTTTTCCGGAATAGTAAAGGAAAAGAGAAGACTGTGCCTTATCATAAAAAGGATTATTCCATGTTATTAAAAATAAGCCGGTTAGCACAGGAAAGAGGTCAGCTTGATCTGATTGGAGTTTGCGACCAACAGCAGAAACTGATAGCGGGTGCTTTTTTTCTTAAAGATCATGAGAGGATATGGTTTTGGTTTTCCGGAAGGGATAAAAAATCTCCCGAAAAGAAATCGATGTTTTTTTTAATTGATGCCTATATTAAGGACCATGCCGGGCAGCCCGTCCTCTTCGATTTCAATGGTTCCATGAATGAGAATATCGCCCGTTTTTACCGGGGATTCGGAGCGCAGAAATATACCTATCCCATGTTGACCATTCGACGCTATTTTTACCTTTCTCCTTTTGTGAGGTTATATAAAAACATTATTAAATAAATGAATATGAAAGCAGTCCGTCATTTGGGAATTGAGAATTCCCTGTTAAATTATTTCATTGCGGAAATAAGGGATGTGGAAGTTCAGAAAGACAGTATGCGCTTCAGGCGGAATCTGGAGAGAATCGGGGAGATTTTCGCTTACGAAATCAGTAAAGAACTGGAATATGAATCCCGGGAAGTGGTAACGCCTTTGGGTATTACCAATATGAAAACCTTTCCCAGTTTTCCTGTCCTGGCCACCATTCTCCGGGCCGGCCTTTCCATTCACCAGGGACTTCTTAATTATTTCGATAAGGCCGATAACGCATTTGTATCGGCATTCAGAAAGCATTACCGTGACGGGACTTTCGAGATACAGGTGGATTATATGTCGGCGCCCGATTTAACCGACCGGGTACTGATTCTATCAGATTCCATGCTGGCTACCGGAAAATCCATGCATCTTTCATATATGGAATTATTGAATAACGGAAAACCGTCCCATACCCATATCGTATCTGCTATAGCCAGTACCCAGGGAATCGAATATATTCAGTCAAAATTATCTCCGGCCCATTGCACGATATGGGTCGCCGCAGTAGACGAAGAACTTACCGCCCAATCTTATATCGTACCGGGTTTGGGTGATGCCGGGGATCTTGCCTTTGGCAATAAGACCGTGGATTGATCCGGTTCGTATTTGACAGGTAAATATTTCTTGTTCATAACCAGTGTATTCCATCAGAATGTCCTATTATCCGGAATATTTTTTCCAGATTCTGTGATATATATTGAAAAAAATACTATTTTTGCAATCCTAAATCAACGAGCGGTGCTGTAGCTCAGTTGGTAGAGCAACGGACTGAAAATCCGTGTGTCGGCAGTTCAATTCTGTCCAGCACCACACTCAATAAAGAGAGAGTTACCAATGTAGCTCTTTTTTTATTTCTTTTATGGGATTTTGTTTTTGCACAAGTTAATTCACGGTATAAATCCATGACCGTTTACAATGAATCTTTTCCTTCTAAGGTATAGCCAGCGGTTTGAAATCGGAGTGATATTTCGAGTTTAGAAGTTCAACATGAAAATATTTGAATAGATTAGGTATATGTTTTATATTTGCATATCATAATATAGATAAAACATAATATTTATATTCGATCATAATAAACATTCTTTTATAATGAAGGATCAATTAAATACCCTAAAGCGAAGAATAATATAGTTAGTATCAAGTCAAATTAAAAATCAATCTTATGAAAAAAATCATCTTTCTAGTATTAGCCTTTTTGATTACTGTAAAAAGTTTTTCACAGGAATTTACAGTCCCAAAAAATTATGTAATTGAAACAAAAGAAGACTACAAGGCCTTGGAAAAGGATGTATTAGCTGCAATAGACTGGATATATACTACTCCTGTGAATGAACAAACTAAAAAACGGATCGAAGTAAACACTTTTTTAATGAAGTGGTTCACAGGCTCTCCGTACGTTCATCTGGAGATTAACACTAATGTAGTGAATTTCTTGGAGAATGGTGATCTCTTGATTATGTTTATGGCAGGTTGGACAAAATATTCGATAGAATCAGGAAATTACGATGATAAAACAGGAGGAACTATGGCAGGTATAGAAATGGCAATTGATTTTTATGAGAAAAACAAAAATTATCTGAAAAAAGATAAGAATATTGAGAAGTATATTAAAATGAGGGAAAATGGAACGCTGAAGAATTATATAGAAAAAAATTCATAAGCTACTATATCATGTCAGTAGTTTAGTGGGGCAGAATTGGTAAGAATTTATTTGCGTGTCCATAGTAAAGATCCATATTATCATATAAGCAATTATAAAGGATTAATAATCGGTTAGGGTTTGAAATTGAGAAAAGCCGAATTATAGGAATAGCAAAAAAGGAGTCGTAGTTAAAAATGCGGAACAACAATCTGTACTTAAATGGCTCACGAACAGTAGTGCAAATGGTGGAACGACCACGCACCCGATTGGAATATTAGTAATATATGATTGATGAAAATGGAAATTTTACTCATTATTTCGGACCTTCCATATCGCCATTCGATAAAGGATTTCTTAAAGACCTGAAGTGATCCGAACATCAATGACCGTTAACTATCCTAAATAGGAATTAAATCCATTAAAGGTTTATGTTTTACGAAGCCTTTTTATTTTTATCTATTTTCTTTTTTATCTATTCAAAAAATAGATATTTTTGCAACTCAAAATTAACAAAAACTGTATTATGAAAGCTTATGTTTTTCCGGGACAGGGAGCCCAATATCCGGGTATGGGATTACCGTTGTATGAACAATATCCGTTGGCTAAAGAACTTTTCGATAAAGCGGACCAACTGCTGGGTTTTTCAATTACGGATGTCATGTTTAAAGGTACGGATGCGGACCTTAAAGAAACGAAAGTGACACAGCCTGCTATCTTTTTACATTCTGTTATAGCCTGTAAAATACTGGCGGACGAGGTTCCGGATATGGTAGCCGGACATTCGCTGGGAGAGTTTTCCGCATTGGTAATTAACGGTACTCTGGAATTTGAGGATGCGCTGTTGTTGGTATCCAAGCGCGCTATGGCTATGCAAAAAGCATGTGAACTTACACCTTCCGGTATGGCAGTGGTTATTGGTTTCGATGATCAAAAGACCCGGGAAATATGCGCTTCCATTGATGAAGTAGTAGTTCCCGCCAATTATAATTCTCCGGGTCAATTGGGTATATCAGGATCTTTAAAGGGAATAGAACTGGCATCGGAAGCTTTAAAAACCGCGGGAGCCAAAAGAGTGATCCCGCTCAATGTAAGCGGAGCATTCCATTCGCCGTTAATGTTGCCGGCCCAGGAAGAACTGGCGAAAGCCATTGAACAAACCCGTTTCAATACTCCTCTTTGTCCCGTTTATCAAAATGCCACGGCTACACCTTCTACGGATCCCGGAGAAATTAAAAATAACCTCATTATGCAATTAACCGCGCCGGTATTGTGGACCGAAACCATACGTAACATGGTGAAAGACGGGGCTACCCAATTTGTGGAATTCGGTCCGGGTGAAGTATTGCAGGGATTGATTAAAAAAATTGACGACGGAGTCGAAACAACCGGTAAAAAGTAATTTTGTTTAATCAAAAATGTAATCCTCTAATTATCAAATCAAAAATTTATCAACGTTATTTTGTTAGTATTAATTATTAAATTTTAGGATACGTACGATAGCAAATATATATTTTAGCTACCGAGTGATATATCTTCCTCTGTTTTTTTAACTATCGCAAACTCAATATTTTATCTCTGTAACTCAAGTCGCTAATATGTATTATAACAGTAAGGATCCCTCAATTTCACCAGTAATAAATAATATTTGCAGCTTATCGTATGAATAATGAATTATCGCTTTTCGGAGATCATGAGACCGTAGAAACAGCCTCAAATGTGGAAGTCCCACCATCAGCAACAACTTTAATCTCTTCAAGGGATTCCGTGCTGGAGAAGTTAACCGGAATGATCCGGGAGGATATCGATGCCGAAGAGGAACTATTAAAAAAAGAAGGAGTAGAAACGAAATTGGATAAAGAAACTAAACCAGAAAAAAAGGCTTTCACTAAACAGGAAGTCTTCAAAGATGCAGTGGCTTATTTTAAAGGTGATGAGCTGGCTGCAGGTGTATGGATAGACAAATATGCCCTGAAAAACGAAGACGGTGAATTGCTGGAAAGAACGCCGGATGATATGCACCGGAGATTGGCGCGCGAATTTGCCCGTATTGAGAAAAAATACAGTAATCCGATGGATGAAGAATTGATTTTCTCTTTACTAAAGGATTTTAAATATATTATTCCACAGGGAAGTCCTATGGCCGGTATAGGTAACGATTACCAGATATCCTCTTTATCCAACTGTTTTGTAATAGGTAATGAAGGTGATTCGGATTCTTACGGCGGCATTATGAAAATGGACGAAGAACAGGTCCAGTTGATGAAACGTCGCGGTGGGGTAGGCCATGACCTTTCCCATATACGTCCTTCGGGAAGCCATGTTAAAAATTGCGCCCTTACGTCTACGGGAGTCGTTCCGTTTATGGAAAGATATTCCAATTCAACCAGGGAAGTGGCACAGGATGGCCGTCGTGGCGCTCTGATGCTTTCCATATCAATCAAACATCCTGATGCGGAGAAATTTATCGATGCGAAAATGACCGACGGCAAGATCACAGGAGCCAATGTTTCGGTCCGGATCGATGATGAATTTATGGAATGCGTTAAAAGCGGTAAACCTTATGTGCAACAATATCCTGTTGACTCCGACAATCCGACCGTGAAAAAAGAGATTGACGCGGCACATCTTTGGGATAAGATTATTTTTAATGCATGGAAATCAGCCGAACCGGGTGTGCTATTCTGGGATACCATCCATCGGGAAGCGATTCCTGATTGTTATGTCGAGGAAGGTTTTACAACCGTATCTACCAATCCCTGCGGGGAGATCCCGTTGTGTCCTTATGACAGTTGCCGGCTTCTGGCATTGAACCTGTACAGTTATGTGGACAACCCGTTCAGCGAACAGGCCACATTCAATATGCCGCTGTTCAAACAGCATGTGCAATATGCCCAAAGACTTATGGATGACCTTATCGATCTCGAAGCGGAAAAGATCGACGGTATTATTGAAAAGGTCGCTTCGGATCCCGAAACCAATGATGTGAAAAGGGTAGAATGGGAATTGTGGCATAAAATCAAAAATAAAACGTTGCAGGGAAGACGTACCGGATTAGGGATTACGGCAGAAGGAGATATGCTTGCGGCGCTGGATATCCGTTACGGTTCAGACCATGGCAATGCTTTTTCTACGGAAGTTCACAAACAACTGGCGCTCTCAGCTTACCGTTCTTCGGTAACTTTGGCCCGTGAAAGAGGACCATTTCCTATTTACAGTTGTATTAAAGAAGGAAAAAATCCGTTTATCAACAGGTTGAAAGAAGCCGACGAAAAATTATATGAGGATATGATCCGTTTCGGCCGCAGGAATATTGCCTTACTGACTATTGCTCCCACCGGAAGCGTGAGTATTTGTACCCAGACTACTTCCGGGATTGAACCCGCTTTCAATGTGGTTTATAAAAGAAGAAGGAAAGTCAACCCGAATGACCTGAATAACCGGAAAACTTTCCGGGATATGACCGGGGATTATTTCGAAGAATATATGGTTTTTCATCCCAAGTTTCTGGTATGGGCGGAAAAAAACGGATATTCCAAAACGGATTTGGAAGAAATGAATGACCAGGAGATCAAAACTTTAGTGGAGAAATCTCCCTATTATAAATCTACGGCAGCAGATACGGATTATCTCAAAAAGGTTGAATTACAGGGATCTATTCAGCAATGGGTGGACCACTCGATCTCGGTTACGATTAATCTGCCGGCGCAAACCACAAAAGAAACAGTAGGGCAACTATATATCAAGGCCTGGGAATCCGCCTGTAAAGGTATGACGGTATACCGCGAAGGTTCCCGCGACGGTGTATTGAATTCAGCTACTTCCGATAAAAAAACGGAAGAACCTAAGAATCTTAAACGACCTAAAGAATTAAAAGCGGAGATTATCCGTTTTAAAAATAATACGGAAGACTGGATCGCATTTATCGGGATGAGGGATGGTAAACCTTACGAGATTTTTACCGGTAAGACCGAGGATGACCGCTTTCCGGTCCCGAAATGGCTGGAAAGAGGCAATATTATCAAAGTGAGAAATGAAGACGGAACAAAATCCTATGATTTTCAATATTTTGATAAAGATGGCTATGAAGTGATCATGCGTGGCTTATCCCGCTCTTTTAATCCGGAATTCTGGAATTATGCCAAAATGATCTCAGCATTACTTCGCCATGATATTCCATTGGAAAACGTGATCAATATTATTTCCGGTCTTAACTTCAGGGAAGACAGTATTAATTCATGGAGGAACGGTGTAATCAGGGCATTAAAAAAATGTGTCCAGGACGGCACCAAACAAAAAGGAGCGGTTTGTCCCAAATGCAATGAAGAAAATACGATGGAATTTAAGGAAGGATGCCTTACCTGTTCCAAATGCGGTTATTCCAAATGCGGATAGTCTTCTGATAATACCTTTTTTTGAATAAATAAAAGAAGGAGAGTCTTAAATTACTCTCCTTCTTTGTATATAAAAAAATCTTAAAAAGCCATTTTTATGTAAATGCTAAATTAAGAAATACCCTATCTTTGCAAAGTTTATATTCTATTATTTATTAAATATTACCTGATGAATCTCAAAAAACTCTTTTTTATTCTAACTCTACATTGTCTGTTTTTTCATCTTCAGGCTCGGGAATATAACATGCCCGAAGAATCTAAAAAAATCTTTATTCTGAATTCCTATCATCAAACAATGGAATGGTCCGTGGATGTGGAAGAAGGTTATAATAGCCTCATTGAGAATGCAAAATGTGAATTGTATATTGAATATATCGATAGTCGGCGTGTAAATTATCAGGAAGAAAGGGAAAGGCTATTAACGGATATTTTTAATACGCTTTACCGGGATATTGAATTTGACCTGATAGTCCTGATAGATGATCCCGCCCTGTTTTTTTTTAATAATTATTATAAAGATATCGTATTTGCAAAAAATGTACCCCTTGTGGCTGCCGGTATCAATACCAGGGACCCTCGCGATTTTGAAAATCTCCAGGATATTACCATTGTTTATGAATCGGTATATGCCAAAGAGAATATCCTTCAGATAAAAGAATTTTTTCCGGATACGAAAAATATTTATGTTTTATTGGATCATTCTTTAAGCGGGCATTTATTCAGGATTGATATCGAGAAACAGATAGCAAATCTTGGAAATGAGGTTAAGGACATTAATTTTTATTTTAATGAAGATTTATCCTTTGCGGAGATCGTGCAAGAGATAAGTTCACTGCCGCCGCAAAGCGTATTGTTGGCCGGTACATATCACATTGATGGTAACCGGGTCTATTATCCTAAAAACGAAATCTTATCATCCATCAAGGAAGTAAAGGATATTCCTATTTTTTCTTTACTGGATATATGGATGGCTCCGGAAATATTAGGAGGATATATGAACAGTGGAAATATCCAGGGCTATCTGGTTGGGAAAGAGATGATGGATAAGCTGGGTATATCTCATGGAGATATAGGAAGTAAAGAACTTAATGAAATACAAGGGATGTGGGCTTTTAGTTATCCGGAATTGGTCCGGTACAAATTGCTGGACCGGAAACTCCCGGATGATTCCACGATACTTTATACGGAAGATCCGCTTTCACGTAAACACCGCAAACTTTGGTACATCTTTTTGATCTCTTCCATTATTTTGTTAATAGTCCTGATCATTATTTTTGCTTTTAATAAGGTCTTAAAAAAACGAGTGCGATCCAGTGTAAATGATTTGCAGCATGAGATCGATAAGTTTGAATTTTTCGTTTCCGAGATGCCCATAGGATATGTGGAAATGGATTATATGGGCAAAGTGGTGGACTGGAATAAGGCTGCCGAAAATATTTTCGGTTATCCTAAAAATGAAATATTGGGAAAAGACATGGTCCGGTTATTGCAAATAGAGGACGACGCCAAAACCGAACGTCTCGATATCCATGAATTTGAAGCTAATGATACCGTGTACCGTTTTGCCTGTGCAACCACAAAGGATAATCGCAAAATACAGTGTGATTGGTATTTGACCCATTATTGCAAAGAAGGGACTTCCCCCCGTATTTTTGTTATGGTCATCGATATTACGGAAAAAGAAGAACTTCGGCAGAATCTGGAGAAGATGTTGACGAAAACCAAGGAGGTGATGCTGCAAAATGACCGCTATATGGCTTCTACCATGCATGATCTGAAAAATTTGGTGCTTCCCATTGTTGCTTACTCGGAAGTATTGCTTGTGGAAAATATTTCCCAGGAAAGAATTAAATCCTTCACGGAATATTTAAATAAAAGCGCTACGAGTTTGGTCGATATTTTTAATGAGATGCTGGACTTCAGTAAGATCAGGAATAAGCTGATGAATGTGGAGCCTGAACATTTTAATATCCGTAACAAGATTGAAGATCTGCTGATTATTATGGAAGGTAGTTTTACCCAGAAAAATATTGAGGTACGGAATGAAGTGGAAAAAAGCCGGGAATTATATGCCGATTCCGAAATGATCACTTCAGTACTGCTTAATTTATTGAGTAATGCGGTGAAGTTCACGCATCACGGAGGTTTGATTATTATTTCAGGCCGGAAGCTGGAAGGAGATCTGTTTGAAATCAGGGTGAAAGATAACGGAGTAGGGATTAAGGACCAGGATATGGAAAACTTATTTTCAAGCGATAAGTATTTTACGACCAAAGGTACGGACGGAGAAGTCGGGACCGGCTTGGGATTGGTACTGGCCAAAGAGTTGATCGAGAAAAATAACGGAACGATCCATGTGGAAAATAATCCGGAAGGACAGGGAACCACTTTCTCTTTTATATTGCCGACACATCCTGATCATGATGACATGACCCATGATAATGAGTCGATGGATCTTTAAATGATTGATATATTGTGTTATATGGCTTGAATATACAGCTGTTAAGATTATATGACATAAGAGATCCGGACCCTTTACATTTTAATTAGTGAATTTTAAGTTATTTAATGCCAATATTTTATTTTTTTTATCTTAGAAATGGCTTCGGTAAACCGATAAAAAAATTTAAATTAAGTCTTTTTATGTATCTTTGTACAAAATTTTAGTCATTTAAAATGTATTTATCATGAAAAAATTAATTACTTTACTAACAGTGGTCTTGTCCGTATATATGGTGAACGGACAGGAATCACAAACTTTTCGAAAAACTGTTCCAACAGGGAATAGGACCGGAACAACTCAAAATATTGAACGTAGATTTCAGTTTTTAGGCATGCCTAATAAAGAAAGAACCACAACGCCGAATGCTAATCAAAATACAATTCGGAACATACAAAACGACGGAACCAGAAATGGGGCGGTTAATCTTTATGGAGTCAGGATATTTGACGATGTTCTTACTTCTGATTGGTCTATCGTAAATTTTAGTTCGGCAACTCCCGGTACTGTTAACAGGGTTGTGGATTTTACAACAATAGATCAAGACAACAACACAACTGCCAGCGGGGAATTTGCCAATGGGTATTTGTATGTATTTAATGGTTTTTCTTGGGGCGGCTTCATATGGCAAGACTTTAGGAAAATATCTACCGTAGATTGGACTGTTGTCAGTGTTACTGATGTTACCGAATTATGCGGTGATATGGCTTTTGATGCTACGACCAATACAATGTTTGCATTGTCATTCGTAGAGCTTGAGGATGAAAGTATTGTTTCCAAAATTGTTACGGTAAATCTTACGGATGGCATTTTAACGGATGTGGTAACCTTAGCTAGATATTTTGTTGTTTTGGCTTGTAGTCCTGAAGGACAATTATATGGTGTGGATACAAATGGTAATCTATGTAGGATTGATAAAGTTACCGGAGCTGTTGTTCAAAAAGGTAATACCGGTTTTACACCGTATTATAACCAATCGATGGGTTTTGATCCTTTTTCCGGCAGATTATTCTGGGCTTTCTCCAACCAAACGGGACAAGGTGATTTAGTCGAGATCGATACTGTTACCGGCGTGGGTACTAACTTAGGTACCATAGGTAATAATTCGGAAATCGTGGCCTTTTTCTCCAATACCCTGGCAGATACTTTATTCCCGACTGTAAACGCTGGAGGAATTGCAGTAGATACAACTCTTTCAGCTACCTTTAACAGAAATATCACAGGAAATATCCTAACGAGTATCACTATTTCTCCGGATCCGGGTAACGTTGTGGCAACGGTTTCCAACAACCGGTTAAATATTGCCCATGATAGCCTGGATTATAATACACAATATACGGTTACGATTCCGGATTCGGCTATTACAGAATTATCTTATGAAATTGTATGGTCATTTACTACAGCATTAGATCCGGAGGCGTGTAATGTACCTACTCAACTTGTTATCAGTAATATCGATATTAATTCGGCTACGCTTGCCTGGACCGAAAATGGAGCTGGAACCGGATGGGAAATTAAATACGGAGCAGTCGGTTTTGACCCGGAGACGGAAGGAACTTTAATCGCTAATGTAACGACTAACCCTTATAATATCACGGGATTAACAGATGGTACGAATTATGATACGTATGTCAGATCTTTGTGTCCGGCATCAGAACAAAGCGATTGGGGCGGACCTGTTAATTTCAGTACCAACCTGGATCTTCCTCCCTTAGCTCTTACCTGGGATTTTGAAGAAGGAATGCCCGATAATTTCACTTTAGCTACTTTAGATAATGGCGTTGTTTATAATACTAACATATTTCCCAATAATGAAGCATGGGCTATTTTTACTGGATCGCCAAGTGAAGGTGTTTTCCCCATTGGAACCCAATGTGCCGCAAGTCAGTCATGGTTTTCTTCGGGTGACGGACCCGCTAACAGGTGGATGATTACCCCTCCGATAAAATTAGGAGCAGACGCTATGTTGCAATGGGATGTAAGGGCTTTTGAAGCGGCATATCCCGATGGTTATGTAGTAAGGTTATCGACTACCAATAATGATACCGAAAGTTTTACCCATACTATACTTACGGTTCCTGAAGAAAATGGTGAATGGACCAATCGTGTATCAGATTTATCGGCTTATATCGGTGATACAGTATACATCGCATTCATACAGAATTCCGATGATATGAATATCCTATTAATTGATAATATCAATATATTGGGAACTGCTGAACTTGTGGATGAGCCATTGGCCGTAAGGAATACCACTCCTGTGGAAAATGCCTCCAACGTAGCTGTTAATGCTACAGTATCGGTTACTTTTAATGAGAATATTACTTCTTCCGATTTGACAGGAATTACTATTTCGCCGGATCCGGGTAATGTATCCGCAAGTGTACAGGGAGCTGTACTGACAATCGCTCATGCGGATTTCGCTCATGGAACGGAATATACGGTAACTATACCAGGCCAAGCTGTAACCGGTTATGATCAGCCTATAACCTGGAAATTTACGACTATTGCTGCAACCGGTATCCAGGAAATAGATTTATCTTCCATAAACATTTATCCGAATCCCGCTGAAGATATCATCACAGTAACCGGACTTTCAGGAAATTCTACCGTTACCTTGTATGATTTATCAGGAAGAATACTGGAACGTTATTCTGTAACCGATGACCAACTGGATATTCCTCTTCATTTTGCAAGCGGTATGTACATGATTAAAATAGATAGGGATAACGCATCCGTAACTAGGAAATTGATTATCAGATAATCGAACTGTAACTTTATATCACAAAGAAGGTGCCCAATAGGACACCTTCTTTTTTTATTCACAGGGTTAAAGCATTGTCATCTATATAAATTCAGGGTAGAATAAAGATAAAATGGATATTGAAATTAGTCCGGAAAGCCAGAACGTAATATGCCTGAGAAGGAGTTGTCTTCACCCTGGATTAAAAATTCTTCCAACTTCATCAAATTAATTTAATTCTCCAAAGATCCTTTGCTTTACTCAGGATAACAGCGTCGAAGATTTAATTCCGTTGGCTGATCCCGTCAAAAGTTCTTCAATTCTTCAAGATCCTTCGCTTCGCTCAGGATGACAGCGTCGAAGATTTA
>CALECM010000031.1 GCA_937949745.1 uncultured Bacteroidales bacterium
CCGTACCGGTTCCACTCCCAAAAGATAGAATAATTGCGCCAGCGTGGCTCCTTCGCTTTCTATAAAACTTCCGGACCATAGGGTGACGCTTACTTTTTGGGGATATTCCCCGTTATGGTTAGCCTGATAGTCTGCGATGATCTCATTGGCCAGAAGTACTCCTTTGTCCCATGCCTGTATGGAAGGTGTAGCTTCCGCGTTAATGGAATAAAGATTACGTCCGGTCGGAAGGGTAGCAGGATTGGAAATAAAATCACCGCCTGAAGAAGGGGCGACAAATCCTCCATTCAATGCGTTAACCATATTATCAAGTTCAATTTGGGGACTTTCCTTTAAAGCCTGTCGATAGTGGTTGATTTGCTCTACGGTTTGTTTTAACGCCATTACAGCCTGGGCATATTCCCGTTCTTCTTTCGTCACCGCTTCTTTTTCCGTTTGAACAGGAATCCCCGCTTTCTTTTTCTCCTCTTCCATTTGTTTTTTTACCGATTCCGGCATTTCTCCTCCCGTTTTGGGAATCCAGGAAGGATGTCCCATTTTCTTTTTTTCTTTGCCGTCTTCTTTCTTATTCTGTTCCATCATCATGGTCATCATCCGGTTACCGGCGGGTTGCATTTTGGTTATGATCTCCTCCGCTTCCCGGATCTCCGTTTTTGTAATACCCAAAGAACGCAATAATTCATCACTTCCTAGGGACGGGTTTGTTAATGATCTTTTAACCACTGCATTGGCCTTGGATGTGTAATGTTGGGCAAAATAGACTTTATCATGGAGTTTATCCTGTTTTACTTTTCCTTTTTGTTTATCCAATGCCGCCAGACTGTATGCGATCGGATCGGCAGCCATCAATTCGACGGAAGAAATGATTTTTCGCTCTTCGAACGGAACTCCCATAGTATACAAACCTCCCGTAATCTTTTCGGCACACAATTCTTCCGCATAATTGTTGATGCTCTCAATTTGCGCATCATTGTAAGGATTCGATAATACGCTGTCCAGGCGCAGATCCCTGTGTAATCCCATTTTCACGGCCATCGCCTTGATGGATAGATTGTCTTTTTCAGGACGGTTTTCTTTAGACAGGTATTGCGTGATCTCTTTTTGCAATCCGGCAATATCTTTACGCAATCCGGTTTCAATAAAAGGCGGGTTAAGGTAAGATATCAGAGTGGCATAAGACCTGCGTTTCGCGATGATTCCTTCTCCAACGTTACTGATCGTATAATAATAAAAATGGGGCATGTCCCCGATCAGACGATCGCTCCAATCCGCATATGAAAGCGCAACCTGTTTTCCCAGAATAAACTCCAATGAACCGTGGGTGCCGAAATGAATCAGCGCGTCAGCCTTGAAACCATTCTTAACCCACAAATAAGAAGCCATATAATGATGCGGGGGAACAGGATTATCGCCATGTACGGCGGCAAAACTATTCTCGCCCGTACCCTGCGTCGGTTGCGGTAATAAGACGATATTTCCCAGATCAATACGGGTCACTGCAATATAGTCCCGGTTATCTTTTACGGTTGTGTAATAATTTCCCGGCGCTTTACCATGCTTTTGGATCAGTTCATCATACCTTTCTTTGGATAAAGTGTTCTGCAGCCATTGTCCATATTCCTTACCCGGAACCAGTTCGGGGTAGCCCGACTCTAAATACCTGGTTATATTTCCTTCCGCATAACTTCCGAATACCGGTCCCTTTTCCATGATCATTTTCTCAAATTCCTTTTCCGTGGAAGGCAGATTATTTACCGTATATCCTTCTTCTTTAAGTTTTTTGATAAAGTTATATAATGAAGGAATAACCTCCATTCCCGATGCCACTAAGGAGCTGTTTCCGGCGCCTTTGAAATAATAGATCGCTACTTTCTTTTCGCTGTTTTTAAGTTTTCTCAGTTTCAAATAGTTGGCTACGGTATTAGAGAATTGGGTTAATTTTTCAGGAATCGTTTTGAAGATATACAAACCCTCATCATCTACATATTGCGCGACCAGCGCCATAGGAACGATACCTCCGTCCAGTTCCGGCATAACCACGCTTTGGCTCAGGAAGCCACCCGCCATGCCCTGGGGATCATTCATCCAGTCGTCATACGTTGAGTTCAGCGTAATAGGGGAGAATAGCGGAATATTTCTGGTTTTGAGCCACTCGACAGCCATATCTCCCTGTCCCATCAACATCCGGCCATGGGGGAAATAAATCACGGCATCCGGTTCGATATCCTGCAAAAAGGATAATCTTTTCATGACGGCAGATAACGGATAAACATTCATTTCTCTTTCTTCCAGGCTGGTGATCAGGGAGTCGAGGTAACCTTTGTCCGAATCAAACGGACCGGCGATACCGGTAATGACCGCCACTTTCGGGGCTCCCGGTTTGTAGAATCCTTTCTCCCGGTAATAAGCCTGATAGTCAGCCACATTCTCAAAAAATCTGTCCTCATCCAAATGAAAAAGCACGTCACCCGCTATTTCCACGGGAGTTTTTATTTCGCCGTTGAATAATTTTTTACCCGTAAGATCTTTACGGATATAGTTAAAAAGGCTTTTGTAATTACTTTTTCCTCCGTTCCCGAGATAATCCCCCACCAATTTTGCCTGTGAAGAATCCAGCGACGTAATATTGTTAACCGGATCCGTTACGGCTGTGGAATAGATCGGAATACCTTTCTCTTTGAGTTGTTCGAGTATGGTTCTGTGCTCATCAGTCATACGGATACCCATGGCAAAAATCAGGATCGCATCATATTTTTTTAATTGATCGAAATCATCTATAGTCAATTGTTTAGGCCGGATGAACTTATCTGATGATTTAATCATCTTGGCAACCTGGAAGTTCTGGAAATTGACTAAAGCGACCTTGGTAGGACTGGCCAGTTTAACCCAAAGGAACCAAAGGATGATGATGGCAGCTATGGCAGATATCGCGATAATGATATTTTTCTTTTTCATAAATTCTTTTCTGGTGGTTTGGTATGTTGCTATTTCATGTAGCTTTTCTTTTTTACAGCCTGGTTAATATCGATCGCCAATCCCACAAAGAAAGTAATTCCCGGGGAAAGCGTGGTATTATAAGTATAAGTCTTGGGTTTATAGTTAAACAGGTTATCCGCCCCTAAAGTAAGGGAATGGGCATCGCAGAAACGCTGGGTCACGACAAGTTTCCACATCATGTAGCCCGGATAATGCTGGGAAATAAAAAGCGGATTTTCCTGGTTGATATCGTCATCGGCATAGCCTATCGTAACCATCTCCAACGGTCCCAGGAACCGACCGTTAAGCGTTACGTTCAATCCGTATCTTTTCCTGTTAAGGTCATAGCTGAAACGCGCATTGGCGGAATGGGGACGGGTATCGGAAATATTAACCCCGCCTTCCATTTGTTTATCATTGACATAAGAATAGGAGAGCCTTATCCCGAATCCTAACGGAAGTTTGGTCGCTACGCTTACTTCCGTTCCAAAAACAGCGGAACGGTTTACATTGACGTACATAGCCGTATCCTGTGCCGTATTCATCCAAAGATTGGTGATCTTGTCCCGGATATTGTTATAAAATCCCATCACGGATACATTGACCCTTTTGTGACTATATTCCGCGGATAGAGAAACGTTATTGCTCTTTTCCGGAACCAGGTCGGGATTGCCCAATAACCGGAACATTCCCTGATGATCCCAGTCCATATAAAGTTCTTTGAGAGCAGGCGAACGGAAACCGTTGCCATAGGAACTCCTGAAAGTAAATCCTTTGACATTGTACATCAGGGATATCTTCGGACTCACATGCGCGCCAAATTCGGAATGGTAATCCAACCGGGCTCCGTATACAATGCTAAATCCTTTAAAGATATTCCAATCGTGCTGGGCGAACAAATTATAGGTATTGGCTCCGTATTGTTCCCCATTGAACTGATAGGTCATCAACTGATCATTAAAAAATTCGGCGCCGATGGAAAGAGTCTGTTTGTTATTGATAAAATAATCATATTGTAACCGCGCGGTATGTTGTAAATTCTTATAGGTCAATGGGACAGAATCCAGAAGAATGTAATTCGTATATTTATTATATTGGTCGAACGCATAAGAAGCGTTTAACTGGTGCTTATCCGTGATCTGGTAAAACGCGTTAAACCCGGCATTAAATCCCTGGTACCGATCCGGTTTCTTGGCATGATTGAAACGGTCCCGGAAGTAATACCCTCCTTTGGCGATCATCTTCAGCCGTTTCAGAGGTTGCCATGTGAGTTTTTCATCCACGGTGACATCCCTTCCTCCGTAAACGAAAGATACTCTCGCAGGCTCATCATTTACCGTCGCATCATACAGAGTGTCAGTGTTAATTGATTTGTAGGTCGCGGAAGTCATACTGCTGAAATTTTTCACTTTGAATCCCGCGTTGACCGAATAGCGCTGGTCGTGAAGCCGGCCATAGCGTCCGCTTACGCTTACCTGCCAGGGCTCTTTCACATTCTTGGTAATAATATTGATTACCCCTCCGATTGCGCTCGAACCGTAAAGAGTGGATGCGGAGCCTTTCACGATCTCGATGCGTTCGATATTATCGACGTTCAGGCGGTTATAATCAACATTATTGAGGGTTTCACCGGCCATCCTTTCTCCATCGACCAGAAAGAGCAGGTAATTTCCTCCCATGCCCTGCATATTGATCACGGTTTGTCCGTCCATCTGGCGGGTAAATTCCAATCCGGGTAATTCCATCTCCAGAAGATCCTGTACGGTACTGGCATTCACTTTCTTAATATCGTCCGCTGTAATGACTCTGGTTAATACCGGTACTTCTTTCAATAATTTGGGAGTACGGGTGGAAGTGACCGTGACTTCATCCAGATTCATCGTTCCGATCTTAAGCATAACATATAGTGTGGTGTCTTTAAGGATCGATAGTTGTTCCTCGTACATTTCATAACCGGTCAGCAGGATCCTTAGATGATACGTGCCGATATCCGGCAATGAAAGCCGGAAGTATCCATTTTCATCGGCCACGGCCGAAAGCGTACTATTTTTTAAAATGACGGAAGCGTAGGGGAGTGGCTCTTTTTTCTCATCGACGATATGTCCGGAAAGATGAATGGTTTTAGAGGAGAGTGATGTTAAAAAAATAAAATTAAGTATGGTAAATATAATAATCCGATTTTTCATAGTTTGGGTTGGTTATCCGGTGATACTTCCCGCGGAAATTATTTTTGACTGAAAGTTGATTTTATTTTCAATTATCCGTATAAAAAATTTCCGGTATATCCTGCGGCATAATTTCTTTGATAAAAGCCCTTCACCTGACAGTGGTAAAGGGCCCGGCATACATTATATAACAAAAAAAAGAACTATTCAACAGGGTATTTGTAACTGAAAGAAA
>CALECM010000032.1 GCA_937949745.1 uncultured Bacteroidales bacterium
GAAAAGAGTTTATGGAAAAAGAAATCAAAAAGTGCGTTGAATTATTGCTGGACGGGAAAGTGATACTTTATCCCACTGATACGGTTTGGGGAATCGGATGTGACGCAACTAATGATCAGGCTATTGACAGGATTTATCAGATCAAGCAGCGCCAGGAAAGTAAGAGTATGCTGGTTTTGCTTGATAAAAGTGATAAACTGCCTTTGTTTGTGGACAAAATACCGCTGATTGCCTGGGATTTGATTTTACATACCCACAGGCCTACCACTTTTATTTATCCGGCAGGCAAAAATCTTTCTCCTAAAATTATCCATCCGGACGGCACAGTGGCAATACGTATCGTAAGGAATTCTTTTTGTAAAAAACTGATCAGCGCGTTCGGACGGCCTATTATTTCGACATCGGCCAATATTTCCGGAGAAGATTCACCCCAGACTTTTTCTGATATTTCCCCTGAAATCAAAAAGCAAACAGATCACATGGTACCGGAAAAATATGCCGATTCCACTGATTTTAAACCTTCCCGGCTGATTAAGTTTATTGATGATTATAATTTTGTCGTAATAAGAGAGTAATGATGAGAACAGCGGTTTTTCCGGGATCTTTCGATCCAATAACCAAGGGACATGAGGATATCGTGTTGCGGGCTTTGCCACTTTTTGAGAAGATCTATATTGCCGTCGGGATTAATAGCGGAAAAACCAACCTCTTTCCTCTGGAAACAAGACTTACCTGGATCAAAAACTGTTTTTCCCGGTACCCGGCCGTTGAGGTCATCTCCTATGAAGGGCTGACTGTCAATTTATGCCTGGAGTTAAATGCCCGTTATATAATCCGGGGTATACGAAATAGTGGTGATTTCCGTTATGAAAAAGATATCGCGTGTACCAACAGGCAACTTGAACCGGGAATCGAAACAATTTTTCTGGCCTCTTCTCCCCAATTATCCCATATTAGTTCCTCTGTTATACGTGATCTGTATTTGAATTCCGGAAATTATAAACAGTTCATGCCCGACCATATAGATTGAAAATGCGCAAATACCTCCTTCATCATTTTCTCCCGTTACTTGTTGCTTGTATTTTATGGATGCCCGGCCTGGTGTCGGGACAGAAAATTACGCCGGTCACGATCCAGGGGAAAACCACTTTTAATGCAGGAGAAGAAGTGAGGCTTATCAGCTACAGTGATTTGGTTACGTTAATGCCGGTAACAGTCGCATCGGACAAAATCGGGAAAGACGGTTCTTTTAAATTATCTTTCAAAACCAATAAAATATTACCGGTCCAGTTGGAGGTCAGGACATCCAGGGCCGATTTTTATGTAGTACCCGGATGGTCTTACCGCTTTCAGGTCACGATGGATCCGCAATTATTCCAGTTGTTCGATCCCGGAGAATACGGCGGTTTCTTGCAGGTCAGGACCGATATCAACGATACCCTGGACCTGAATTATAAAATTAACCGTTTTTCCGCATTCCTCGATCGGGCCCTCAGTATATACGGACATGAGATTTTGTATTATCACGATTATTCCCGGTTTGATACTCTGATGAATCTGGTCAGGAGTAATTTTGAAGTTACCTATGATCCTTCCAATTTTTATCTTTCTCATATTTATTATACGGTGGGAAGTCTGGAATGGCTGATGTTACCGAAAAATACCGATAGTTTATACCGCCGTTATTTCGACAACGAGTATATCCTGTATGATAATCCGGCCTATATGACGCTTTTCAGGGATTTTTATACCAATTATCTTTACCAGTCACGTTATGTTTCTAAGGCTGCCCTTAACCGTTATATCAACGAAGAGCCTGACTATAATTCCCTTTTTAATGAACTGGGGAAAGATCGTTTCTTGGTCAATGAACGGCTGCGTGAACTGGTGCTGATCATGAATCTGGGAATATTTTACGACCATGAGGAATTCGATCGTAATCACGTATTTTCTTTACTGGAATATATAAGCCGGAATACGCATTTCCCCGAACATATAACAATTGCGGAGAATACAATGCATAAGATAATTCGTTATAAATCCGGGAATAGTGTGCCTAAGCTGACACTTCAGGATGAAAAAGGATCATCTTTTAAATTGGACGGATTGAAAGGAAAATGGGTTTATCTTCATTTCTTTAATACAAAATGTACGGAGTGTATCCGGGATATGCTGATCATTAAGGAATTACAGGAAAAATATAAAGACGATATCACTTTCGTCAGCGTCTCGGTAGATCTCGAATTTAGCCAATTTCGTTCATTTATCAGGGAATATGAAAAGAATTTTGACTGGCCGATCGTCCATTTTAACGAATCCTATGATTGGCTCAGGGATATGGGAATTGTATCCCTTCCCGATAACATCCTGATCGACCCTTCCGGTAATATATCCCAACGCTTTGCCCCGGACCCCAGCAGGAACCTCTCCCGTTTTCTTTTGCAGAAATTCCATAAAGAAGAAGAAAACAGCAATCCTTTATTCCATAACCGGTCGGGAAATTAGTGTCCGCCCTGACGGGTTTTTTCTTTCAGCATAGGTACAAATACAAAATCCCCGAATTCTTCTGTCTTAAATTCTTCCGGTCCCGTTCTGGTAATACGGATCATTTTCTGGCTGTTTTCTCCCACCGGAATCACCATCATACCTCCCGTTTTAAGCTGGTCCGTTAATTTCTCCGGGATTTCCGGTGCACCGCAGGTAACAATGATTTTGTCGAAAGGAGCCTCTTCGGGCCATCCCTGGAAACCATCCCCGTAACGTAATATAATACGGTAATCGATCTTATCAAGCAGGGTTTTGGTCAATTGGTGTAATTCAAGATGTCGTTCTATAGAATAAACCCGCGCACCCATGGCGCTGAGTATTGCAGCCTGGAAACCCGATCCGGTTCCGATCTCCAGTATTTTATCCCCTTTCTTAACTTCCAGCAATTGTGATTGGAAGGCCACGGTAAAAGGCTGGGAAATGGTCTGTTTATAATGTATGGGCAACGCAATATCCTGGTATGCTTTATCCCATAAATAAGATTCCACAAAAAGATGTCGGTGTACCTTACGGAAAGCGTCCAATACTTGCTGGTCGGTAATTCCTTTTTGTCGTAAAAGGGAAATAAGGGCGTCTTTGGCCCCTAAAAGTATATAGGGTATTTCTTCCATTTTAATTTTTTAGTACGCAAAAATATAAAACTATTATTTCGAATTCGCAGAAATAGCATTCAACAGGCAACAAAAATATAATATTGGAGTCAATATGGTGTATAAAGTTCAAATTATCTAAAAATGAACAAAATATGACTATTTATTCTATTTATATCAATTCAGTATTCTCTCATAAATGTCATGATTTAAGTATTTTATACTTATTGAAGAATATTTTTTTGATGTTTTTTTTTGAATGGAATAAAAATGGATTTATCGATATTATTTTTAAAAAAATAATTGATATTGTCCGAAAAAGCATATTTTTGCCAATAATAATAGGAAAAAGGATTTAATTATTTTACCATGAAGAACAGTATCTTTTATTATCCTGTCTTAGTTTTATTTTTTATCATCATTCATTTTCCGGGGTTTTCCCAGGTGATCATGTCGGATGGCATCACGCATTGCGGATGTGGTTTCACTTATCTGGATCCCGGTGGAACGGGGGACTATGATAACAATCTGCAAATGACCCAGGTTCTGTGCTCCAATGGCACTGAAAGGCTTTTTGTGGTTTTTGAAGAGTTTTCCCTGGGAGTGGGTGACTTTTTATATGTTTACAACGGTATGATGCCCAATGCCGCTAATCTGATCGGTGTATTTTTCGGGGATAATATTCCCGATGCGATTTTATCTACCGGAAATTACCTTACTTTTAAATTTGCATCTAATCACAGTCATCCAGGAGCGGGATGGAAAGCTAACATCGATTGTGTGGACTGTACTCCCAAATCAACGGTATACGGATCTCCCTGTTCGTCGGGGACTGCTGCCGAGCCTTTTTGTACGGGAGATAATCCATACGCAGAAGTAAGCTATCCCTCAGGTTACGGCGATAATTCAGCACAAAGTTCCCAGGGTGCCGTGCAATTCTTTAATGGTTTGACCAGTGTGGGCTGTCTGGGCTCTTTCCCGAATCCTGCATGGTATTTTATGAAAGTGGCTACGGATGGAACATTGGATTTTTATATTGAACAACGTGATGGTGGAGGTAATGAACTGGATGTGGATTTCGCATGTTGGGGCCCGTTCCATGCGGGTAACCAGAACGATTTTATGGAACTTCTTTGCTGCGGTTATTATGAATTATCCAGTGCCTCACCCGGCGCCGGATCTAATATGGTGGATTGCAGTTATAGTTCCGCAGGGGTCGAACAATGCGTCATATCCAATGCCCGCCAGGGAGAATGGTATCTGTTGCTCCTGACTAATTACAGAGCCCTGCCCGGTAATATATCCTTTAACCTCCAGCCTTCTTCCACGGCTGAAACCGATTGCTCCATTACATCTCCGTTTACTGCCGCTCCGGTTTGTGAAAATGATGATCTTTTTGTCGTGATCCAGAATCAAAGTCCTCCACCGAATGTTGAATATGAGTTAACGGCACCTAACGGTCAACAATTCAGGACTTCAAATCCAACTATTACCATACCCAATGTTTCCATTGATTATGACGGATTATATACGCTGGTCATCTATAGTAACGGTGTTCCAGGGCCTCCTTCATCAAATGTATTGACCGTGCGTCCGAGACCTCAGATCGTTTTTGATAATCCCGCCATTTGTTTCGGACAGGAAGTCACTTTGTCCGCGGTTGATATTAATGAAGACGGTGACGAAACCTATTATGTCTGGTATATCGATACCATGACCGTCTATGAGTCTACCGTGACCTTTACTCCCACATCGGAAGTTCAATGTAAAATATACGCGACTTCCATTTATGGTTGTGACGCCTGGGATTCTACCCGGATTTCTTTTAACATTGGCCCGGATGTGTATATCAATCCCGAAGATGTTTGTGTAGGTTCCACGCTTTACGCATATCCTGATGGCAACGGATTTTCTTATCTCTGGAGTAATGGTGCCACAACCCAGTCTATTACGCCGATCGTAAGTACTACTACGGATTTTTATGTAACGGTTTCGGATGAGTTCGGCTGTTTTGATTCCGCCCAAGCTACCGTACATATAAATCCTATCGCGCAATTTACATCAGATAATTCGCTCGTATATCTGGAGGAAGGGATGGCTCCCGTTAGTTTTCTCGATCAGTCCGTCAATGCGGTTGAATGGATCTGGGATTTCGGCGACCGCTATTCGTCCGATAACCGCGCTCTGGTCCAGCATCCTTCCCATATTTATACGCAACCATCCCGCTACAGGATCCAGTTGATCGTAAGATCCGATTTCGGATGTGCGGATTCTACATACAGGTATGTTGAAGTAGAAGCTCCTTACGGTTTTTATATTCCGAATGCTTTTACCCCTAACGGGGACGGGGTCAATGATGAATTTGGCATTATGGGACAAGGCATTTCCCAGAATGATTTTTCGATGCAGATATTTGACCGTTACGGCCAGATCGTTTTCTCTACCAATACTCCCGGAGCCACCTGGGACGGGAAAGACCGCAACGGGAAAGTATGCCAGATGGATGTCTATATTTGTATTGTGAGATTAAAAACCATGCAGGGCACGGATAAAGAATATATACAGAAGGTCACGCTTATCCGGTAATATGTTCCATAAAAAAACGGAACCTTTACGGGTTCCGTTTTTTTATGGATAAACGAAAGATATTATTGGAGGCCTAAAACATCCAATCCCTGATGAAAGCGGATGTCCCTCGGAATACCGGAATTGTTGATTTTATCAAGATCTTCCTGTAATTTGGTTCCGATTCCACCATATTCATCCCTGAATCTGATCGCAAATTCGAGATCGCCTTCACCCTGTGTTTTAAGGATAAGCGCACCCCAGCTATTCATGGATTCTTTGGCTTTTTCATAATCGATATGGTAAGTGCCGTCCTCATTCCGGCTGAACGCGCCTTCTTTTTCCATATAATTATAACACATCATATTGGCTTTTCCATGTGAGCTGGCAGCGCCGAATCTTACGGAACGTAAAATGCCGGCGATGTAAGTAGTGATGGCGTCTTCAACCGTAATATTGGTAATTTCGCCCATTTCAATCAGTTTACAGGTCAGGAAGAGACCGAGGATATCGGCTTTTGCTTCTTCCCAGGAGGTTTTTTCAGTTCCCATCGCTTCGTCCACACTTCCTTTTCCATTGATGGTTTGTTTGATCCCGAGTCCGTGGGCTACTTCATGGAAAGTAACATTCCAGAAAAAAGCGTCGAATTTGAGATGATCCCTTTCTGAAGGCTCTATGATGAGGTTTCCGATAGGTAAAAGTATTTTATCGAATTTTGCCTGCATCGAATTTCTTAACTGAAGTCTGCGCGCTCCTTTTGCAGCCTGTACACGATCGTCGTTAGGAAGATTGATCGCGATGGTTTTGCTGCCCGAGTTACAGTCACCTGCGTAATAAACGGCATCATAAACATTAAGATCGGAAGAAGTGCCGGGAACAAAAGTTTTGTATTTGGCTTCACCCGGAAGCTCTTTTTGCAGTGCCGGCAGAAGGGCCACGAATTTGGCGAGGTCATTACTCCTGTTTACATCTTTAATCAGGATGAAGGCTTCGTATGAAGCTTTGGCTTCGTTAAGTTTGTCATCATAATTCTCGATAGGTCCGACTACAAAATCGATCTTGCTGTCTTTCATATCCATCCAAGCCATATCGCTCGCGAAATAATCATCTGTCTGGAAAGCTTTTTTACGCTCCGTCAGATAATTTTTTAATCCTTTATCCTCAGCGAGGGCGATGGCCTGATCCAAAAGTTCGCATACCCGTGTGATTTCTTCCTTATATTCGTCGCGATACCATAAGGTACGAAGAGAACCGTCTTCATTTCTTCTCAATACGGTATATAAACTTCCTTTATTGGGATCCTGGTAAGCTTCGTATTCCGCTTTCGTGATATCGGTAGGATAATATTGGCATCCCAGCGGCTTTTCACCATAACCCGCGATAAAAGGTTTATTGTCATTCAATCTTTCCCAGGGACCGTAATTGATCATGACGAAGTCTTTGCTCCACTGATCCTGAATAGTATCGAGGATGGTTTTATCTCCGAAGGTCTGTTTCCAGAAAAGATGATCCATGATCTCGCCTATTTGTACGAAAATAGGAATCAGTTTTTTATCATTTTCACTGAGTTGTTGGATAAGGTCCGATTTAAGGTCCACAACTGCGAATTCTTCTACTTTTTTTTGCATTTCGCTCACTGTTTCACCTGACGATACAGGCTCTGTTTTAGATTTGCATCCCGATATGGCCACAGCGAGGCATATCAGTGATACCATAAGGGTAAGGGTGGTTTTTTTCATACATCTTGGTTTTTGTGTAACTATTAATTGGTTAATTATGTTTATTAAAAATCCGTTCTCATATTATAATAGGGTAATTTGCCTTTAAAAGAAGCTGTGAAGGGTTGACCGTTCCCACTACTGCAATCGATCCCGATCTTATATTCATTACCGTTCCTTAGTACTTCCACCGTACCATCATTTAAGGCAATAGCAGGATAAACCGTTTCATCCCGGTCTGTATTGAAATTATGGCGAATCATGTAAAAGTAGGAATTGTTATAAGTGTCAGGTCGACGGGTTTCCCCGTTAAATTGATAGCAGCCTGACTCCAGTTGATTGCTTTCCGTGAAGAGCTGGAAATAGATCTCATAATATTCCGTCCCCTGATCCGTGTAAAGAATAAGGTCGATATTAGGGGCCGGATTATCATCCCAGATCCCGTAATATTCCAGTCTGCCGCTCCGTAATTCGTAGGTCTTACCTTCATACCGGATATAATTCTCCGTAATTCCCTGGGGAGAACATTGCTCACACTCTTTTTTACAGGAGATCAAACAAAGAGAAAAGGAAAATACGAATATTACACCAATCTTTCTTATATCCATGGATGTTTCCGGTTCTTAAGTAAAACAGGCAAAATTAATTTATTTTTCGGATTTCCGATCATAAACTCAAAAGAAAACGCTTATTCTTTAGATTAATTCGTAACTACTGACCTGGATCGGCATATCAAGATTGTGTAATACTTTTTCCAGCATGATACCTTCCCGCGGATCGTATTCATAACCGAAAGTAGCCCTGATGCCCTGGTAACAGAATTGCGTGGCACGGTCGAGCGCCATAGGCAGGCTGTCTCCCTGCATTAGCGCGCCTGTAATTACACTGGTGAAAGTATCGCCTACTCCCGGGTAATGTGCGGGAAGATAAGGACAAGTCACTTTCCAGAAACGTTTCCCGCGTCGGTTATATGCATAAACGGAAGTCTGGTGGGGATTATCCAATACGGGAACATTCGTGATGATCACGATAGCAGGTCCTTTTTCGGAGAGTTCCAATAGATATTCCTTTAACTGTTCATCCGTATTTTGCGTCTGGTATTGTTTATCCAACAGAAGGAAAAGTTCGGTCAGGTTAGGAGTAATGACATCGGCCACTTCAATAAGCCTGCGCATTTCTTCCACTATACTGTGGTCAAAATTGGTATACAATGTTCCGTTATCCCCCAACACGGGATCCACTACTACGCAATTGTTTTCCTTCCTGAAATCGGAAATGAAATTTTTTACGATGCCTACCTGCTCCGGAGAACCCAGATATCCGCTGTAAAAAGTATCGAATTCCAGGTCGAGTTTTTTCCATTCGCGGATGATTTTCTTCATCTCTTCGGTTAAATCCAGGAAAGTGAAGTCAGGGAACTGGGTATGATTGGAAAGTATAGCGGTAGGTAACGGACAAACATTGAAGCCCATCGTATTTAAGATAGGGATGACCACAGAAAGCGATACCCGTCCGAAACCGGACAGGTCATGTATGGCTACGATCCTTTTGGTTTTTTTTGAATACATAGAGGGAATTTAGATTTTATTTTGCAAAAATACATAATCATTCCATATACTCGCCGGTAATGTTATCTGTAACA
>CALECM010000033.1 GCA_937949745.1 uncultured Bacteroidales bacterium
AAGAGGACCGGGAGTTCTTTTCTATGAGCGAAAAGAAAGTTAACGGTAAATTTGATGTCGGGGCGCCGCTTCCGCCTCCATTTAACAGCTCCAGTAATGAAGGAAGTCCCACAATCAACCTGACGAATGATTTACTGATTTTTTCCAAAATGACGATGACCACTATCAATGGTCACCAATATCCCAATTATGACCTGTATTATACCGAATACATTGACGGGGAATGGACGGAACCGAAATCACTGGGAAGTAATGTTAACCGGAAAGATTCATGGGAGTCGCAACCATCTTTAAGTTCGGACGGGAAAATCCTCTTTTTTGCCAGCGACCGGCCCGGAGGTTACGGCGGATCGGATATATGGTTTACCGAAAGGCATTCCGACGGTTCTTGGCAAAAACCGGTCAATCTCGGTCCTGTGATCAATACCGGCGGGAATGAGCGTTCCCCGTTTCTGCATACGGATAGCAAAACGCTTTATTTCTCTTCTTCCGGTCATCCGGGTTTGGGAGGTTTGGATATTTTTTATTCCAAACTGGATGAAAAGAAAGGATGGCAAAGACCGGTCAATATAGGACATCCCATCAATACGGAAAATGATGACCTGGACTTTTTTGTTAGTCTGGATGGGAAAACGGCCTATTTCTCTTCAAACAATATCGAAACCGAGGATTGGAATATTTACCAGTTTGATCTATACGAGAAAGCCCGGCCGAGAAATATGGTCATCGTGAAAGGACAGATCGAAAATGAAGAAAACGATTATAAAGATGCCGTGGTGGAGATCCGGGATACCGCTTCCAATATACTGGCCAGGGCCGAGGTGAACCAATATTCCGGTAAATATGCCATAGCTACGGAAATGGATGAGAAAAAACCGGCAGATATCATTGTCAACGTCAGGAAAGAAGGCCACGCATTCGATACCAAGCTGATCAAAACGGAAGAAATTGTGGATAATGTGGTGACGAGCGATGCCGAGGTCAAGAAGATTGAAGTAGGGAAAACGTATCATTTGCACGATATCTATTTTGGAACCAATCTTTATTCGCTCACTTCCCAGTCCAGATATCTGATTGATCTTTTTATAGAATTCCTGAAAGAAAATCCGGGTGTAAAGGTAGAAATCCAGGGCCATACGGACAATACCGGGAATCAGGCCTACAACCAGCTTTTATCGGAAAGACGCGCCAAATCGGTTTATGACTATGTACTCAGCCGGAATATCAATGCCGATCGTTTGCGTTATAAGGGATACGGGCAAAATGAACCGGTGGCGAATAATGACACGCCCGAGGGAAGATCTAAGAACCGCCGGACGGTTTTTCTGATCTATGAGCAGTGATGTCGTTTATCAGACAATATTTACTTCAGGAATTATATCAACTCCGAATTTTTCTTTTACGGATCGCTGAATCCGCTGCGAGAAATCCACAATCTCTTTGCCGGTAGCGTTTCCGTAGTTTACAATTACCAGCGCCTGGTTCGGATAAACCCCCACATCGCCTTCCCGGTAGCCTTTCCATCCGCAAATATCGATAAGCTGACCGGCAGCCAGTTTTATCCGGTCTTTCCCGAAGGGATAATATATAAGTCCGGGATACAATTCCATTAATTCTTTCCCCGCGCTCATGCTGATAACCGGATTTTTGAAAAAACTCCCTGCTGATCCTATCCGTTGCGGGTCCGGTAATTTCAGATTCCGGAGTTCAAGGACAGTTTGTGCTACATTTCGTAAATTTACAGGAATTTTCCTGGCAGCCAGAATATCCTGCAGTCCGGCGTAATGAAGCTTATAATTTTCTTTTTTGGATAACGTGAAATGTACATGGGTAATCAGCACTTCCCGCCGTAGTTTATTTTTGAATAGAGAGCTGCGGTAATCGAATTCACAAGCCTTATTATCAAAAATTAAGGTTTCGCCTGTCTTTAAAGAAATGGCTTCCACTTCTGTGATCACGTCTTTGGCTTCTATCCCGTAAGCTCCGATATTCTGGACCGGAGAGCTGCCCACCCAACCGGGAATACCCACAAGGTTCTCAATGCCGTAATAGTGATTTTCCAAAGCGAATCCGACAAACTCTTCCCATGTTTCTCCCGATGCCACTCTAAGAATTACCCGATCGTCATCTTCCTCTATTACTTTAATGCCTTTGGATCTGAGCTGGATAATATTTCCTTCGAAATTCCCGGAAAAAAGGATATTACTTCCTCCGCCCAGAATGAGAAATTCTTCCTTAAAGATTTCAGTGGAAAGCAAAGGATATATTTCCCCGGCTTCCCGGAGCCATATCATCTTGCGTCCGGAAACTTCAATGCCGAAGGTATGGTATGGTTTTAAAGAGATATTATGGTAGATTTCCATGTTTTCTATGTGATTTTAAATAAGGTGCCTCCGCATGAATCCCGGGAAGCGCCCGTTACGGAAGATAATGTATTCGGTAACCCCAGCACCCTTAATAATCCCAGGAAAGCGAATACGATCGCTTCTTTGTATTCGATAATGATTTCGTCAGGTACTATGATTTTTTTATTACAATGACCGGTTATCCTTTCTATTAAGTATTTGTTTTTGGCACCGCCTCCCGTAGCCAGGACCGTATTTCCCGGAATTTGGTTAAGAGTATCGGCTATTTGCAACGCAATGTGTTCCGTAACGGTGCACAGCAAAGTTTCAACAGGAAGCCGGGTGTTATCTAAAACAGGTAGGAAATATTCATTTATCCATTCCATGCCCAAAGATTTGGGACCGGTACGCTGGTAATATTCCAGTTTATTTAATGCGGATAAAATAGGCTCATCGATCTCCCCGGATTGAGCCAGGAGACCGTCCCGGTCCATTTCGTATCCCATTTTCCCTGATAGTCTGTTTAGCGGAATATTACAGGGAGAAATGTCAAAAGCAAGGCGCTTCTCATTTTTCCTAAAAGAAATATTGGAAATGCCACCCAGGTTCAGGCAGATATCGTATTCTGAAAAGAGGAGCTGGTCTCCCATAGGTACCAAAGGAGCTCCCTGTCCTCCCAGAGCGATATCCAGTGACCTGAAATCAACAATCGTATCCATTCCGGTCTTGGCTGCGATAACGGCTCCGTTACCGATCTGGAGAGTTAAGTTCCGTTGTGGCTGGTGGAAAATAGTATGTC
>CALECM010000034.1 GCA_937949745.1 uncultured Bacteroidales bacterium
AAGCCAGTTGTTCGTTTTCCGATTTAAGGAAGACCGCGTGTTTATTATTCCATTTTCTTTGTAAACATTGTAATTGATAATTCTTTTCCTGCACTGTATAAGGAATCCATTGCTTTTCCGACCCGTCTAAAGCGTAAACTTCAGAACGCAGCATACTTCCCTTTAATGCTCTGCATGCTTCTCTTTTTTCCGCTGGATTCAAAGGTAGAATCCCCATTTCCAAAACAGGTAATAACGTGTCTTCTAATTGCCAGGCTGAAGGATCTTCCTGATAATATTCTTCCGCATATAGACGGCTGATTTTTTCATGGTCATTGAAAAAACCGTTATGGAACCAGGTTTTTGTATAAATAGGAGGAGCGTAATTTTCAAGATCTGAAGAGATGTAATTTTCAGTATCCCATTGTTCTACCATTCCGAAACCCCTGAATTCCCTTTCTATACGGTCGTAATAGCCGTGATGATAAGCGTAGCGGGTCACGAATTTACTTTCAGAAGGTAAATCACAGGTCTCGATCTTTTCCACCACATGCACAGGAAATCCCAATTTTGTGATCCAGGGTTTCGGAGCTTTGTGTAAAGGAAAACCTTCTTTTGTCCACCAGGGTTTGTTTGCCGTTTGATCCTGAAGATAAAACTTAGTGGAAGGAGCGTAATATAATTTGCTTATGGCGCCCATGTTGTTATCAATCTTATGTAATAGAAATGGTTTTTTACCACCGGTCAGTTCTATATATTTGATCCTTTCGCTCCTTCCGGGTAATGGCGTGGACCACACAAGTGCGGAAGTTCCGTTGCCCTCAATGTCGAAAACACTTACATCTGTAAGTGAGTCCACACTGGGAAAGTTAGGAATGATGATGCCTTCGCTCCATCCGTTCCCGGAATAATTTTTCCAATAAACGGTTTCCGTAGCGCCCAGATACAAAATGTCGGTAGTCCCGCTACCATCGATATCGGCCAGCCGCAAACGGGAAGGATCGAAAAGATCATTGTGGTCGAATCTCGGCGCATTGCGCATAGGTCTTTTTTTTCCGAATCGCCCGTAACCGAGATTAGGCCAGTAGCAAATACTCCCGTTCATGATCCGGACAATATCATTTAATCCGTCTCCACTCATATCCGCTATGAAAATAGTTTGCTGCTGCTCCGTAAAAACCACTTTGGGCCCTTGTTCCTCATCTATAGCTTTACTTATACGTTCTAATTCACTATAGCCTTCCTTATTTTTGGAATAAGAGATGAGGAAGCAATTTTCACCGCCGAAAAGAAGATCGGGAAAACCATCCCCGTTAAGATCGATCATCCTAACGCCCGGGTCGTTAAAATCAATATTGGGCATTTCTTTGAACGGCACAAACGGTTGCAATTCTCCTGATTCGTTAAATTCGTGATAACCTTTAATGTTGCCTGTAAGAATCTGGATCTCATTTACCCCGTCGCCATCAATATCTGTGAGTTGCGCTGCCTCCATATTACCCGCTGCGATACCGGGAAGTTCCTGTAATACGAACATTTTCCCCAGGTCAATTTCATCATGATCTTCCGGATCGAACCACTTCCGGTTCCCCAGGTTCGTTTTGTAATGCCACGCCCGGTTACTTTTAATGAGCACTCCGCTAATACCTTCTCCCAAGAGATCGCTGAAAGCGACCTGACTGTTGATCCCGCCCGGCATATTTTCCAAATCCAAAGAATCCAGCGCTTTTGACCTGTCCGGAAGGCGGGGCATCGTGTAGGTGAATTCCAGCGTCGGAAATGTTTCCCTATTATTCGCCGCGTCGTATCCACGGAGTTCCGCTTGTTTTAAGAGACTTATACCGGAAGTAGTATCATATTCCAATATCAATTCTTTAACTTTCGGATTTGCCGTCATGTGGTGATACATTTCGACACTCGTGCATAAGCGGCTGTTACGTACTTCAAATCCGGGTTTGAATACTGAAAAAGCATCGATCCTTTCGTTATTATACCGGAAGCGTAATTCCATAAGGTAATCACATGGAGCCAATATATCCGCTACAGGCTCTGAATTGGCATATTGCACGGAGCTCAGATAGGTATAGGCAATCCCGTTATTTTCTTTCGTATAATTGTAACGGATCATATTCCCGAAAGCATCCCTGCTATATTGTAATTTCCAGCTGAATATCCTGGTTGGATCTTCGGGATCAGCCACACGGGCTTCCTCACTATAGCCATAGAGGCTTACCACATTTTCTTTGCTCGTAATACGCCAAAAGGAAACTCCGTCTGTCATTACGATTTTCTCAATCAGGGCGTTTCCTCCCTCTGTGCGTGGCCGGTAACGCCGGATGCGAGTGTCGTGATCAGATGTCTCGGTAATTCTTCCCTGCCCATCGGTTACAGGAACCAGGTCTTCTGCGTCAGAAAAGATAAAAGTATCCGATTCCTCAATGTCGTGATAGAGAGGTAATTCTTTATCGGTTTTTCTGGTAATGGCGGAGAGGGAAATATTCCAACCTAGGCCAAATTCGGAATTGCCTGTGCCAGAACTGTATTGAAGCGTTAAGGGAGGTGTAAAACCTGAACGGCCCGGTGTTACCGGTAATGGCACTGATACTGAGCCGCTGCCGGTAACAGGATTCACTTCCGTCTTTTCACCTATTCCGCGGATCGCCCCGCCGCCTTTGGGCATCTCAATGCCACCGGGAAGTTTTAAATTATTTTTCAGACCGGATATTCCACCGGACTGATTTTGTTTTTCTCCTTTATCCGGAGATTCTCCTCCGGATAAACTCCCTTTTTGAGGATTTATCATTTCCTGATTATGGTCAGGGAGATCTTTCTGTTTATTATACTGTTTTTTCATATATTATTTTCATTATTTCATGTACAGGATACGGTTTGGATATCAGGCGGAACAATAGTATGTATATTCTGTTTGAAGATCAGATTTAAATGAGTATAGGATAATTTGACAAAACCTATCTATCCTTATTATGGTCTTTAAATTCTTAAAAGATGCCACACCTGTTCATATCGTAACAGGCGTAGCATCTTGAGAATATAATATCTGATTAATTTATCATAAATTTGACAGTCATGTACATATCATCCTTGGCAGAAGGCATTTCGCCTTCGCGGCGGGTAAGAGTAATAAGTATCCCGTTATCGGTTAGGACAGTATTAAGATTCGGATTATCCATTACTTTATTAGGCGAAAAAGATACCGATTGAATAGTGATCTTTTTCCCGGGATTACGCTCCACATAATCCGTTACCATAAAAGGAAGATGTTTTTTCGCGAGAGTAAGAGTTGCGTCATTTCCCTGGCAGAGAGCGTAAAACTGGTCTGCGAATTCATTTTTCAGATTCAGTGAGGTTACGACTCTTCCGTTACTGCCGGATACGGCTTCCATGAGCAGGTTGATATTATCCAGAATATTGTTATTGGCGCCTTCTTTTAATAATCCGCCCGCGTCGCGAGCCGTGTATTTCACATGTAAGATAACATCCGAAATAGAACCGTAATTAAATTTACGCAAAGCATTGGGTAATTCCACCTGCCATCTGCCGATAGCGCCCGCTCCTTCGAAAGGCAGGTAACGTTCATCGCGGAAACTGAACTCGAACATGCCCGAATCATTGTTTCCCGTGCTGGTGGCGATAGATTGGATACCGATAATGTTATGGATAAAACGGCTGTCCTCGATTCCTTTATACCGGTAGGCCTCACCGACTGAAGTACTTTTGCGGAAACGGTTGTTGAGCATACTCAACTTGCAGGTTACACCGCTGTAGGGGCCTGTGACGGACGGGATTGAAATGCTGACGGACTTGATCCTTCGCATATAATGTCCCGGATGGTCGATATCATAGATCTCTTCCGGTATTTCAAAGTTACATAGGCCGTTTTTCCGTAATTCTATCAGTGCTTCCGGATCCACCAGGCTAAGGGGAACATCTCTAGTTAATTCGATTTCCCGTACGTTGGTTTCCATATATTCTACTTCGAGGCGCCGCAGATCCTGATAAAGAAGTTCTCCCGACATTAAACCTTGTTTCAGATTGTCCCAGTAAGCGGAAGTGATGAAACTTGAATATCCGTCTTTCTGTTTTTCGAATACATAGGCTTTTTCAGCTGCCAATGCCAGTTTGTGGGCCATCTGATAAGATTGCTGGTATAATTTGGAAACCTGTCCTTTCATCCAGTTGTAGAGTTGTTTATTGGTAAACTTCTCTTTCATGAATTCGAACTCCTCTTCCTTAAGTTCCATCTGTTTCTCATGGTTTTCCAGTTCCCGTTCGGCCATGGCGATCCTTACTTTGGCAGACGCAATTTGTTTTTCTATCTGTACCAGTTCGCCTTCCGCCTGTTGAGCCTGGAATTCCCAGTCTTCGAATCTTCTCTCATAAGAAGCCATTACATCCGTCTCACGGGCTTCATTTTGTTTTTTGAGAGCTGAAGCACTTTTAAACGCCGCCAGTGCGCTGCTAACCGTTCCGAGATGAAGTCCGCCGAAACTTGCTTTCGGAGTCCAACCGATCTCAAATTGGGCTAATCCTCCTATGGCTGCTGCCCTCGCGTTATGGTCTGCGGCTTTTTCATTCAGCTCGTCAGCTTTCCGGTGTAAAGTGATCGCTTTTTGTTCTTTATCACTAATCCGTTTCTTATTCTTATAATAATCCCGGCGGGTAATGATATTGGTTTTACTGATCTCAAGGGATTCGAGTTGCTTCACGGCTTCTTCGATCGCTTTCTGCCTGATCGAAGTCATGCTGTTCATAATGGCTTTTTCGTGTGTGGTACGCAGGATTGCCATTTCCTCGGCATCATTTTTTTCTAAAACTGAAAGCAATGTATTGCCTAATGATTTAACATCGTTGGTGAATTCCATCGCTTTTTGCAGCATATAAGAGAACCGGTACAGGGGCAGGGGAGCGGATAACGTATTTAGGGCGGTACTTAGATCCGCGCCTGCTGCCATGGCAGCAGCAACAGCTCCGGGATCGATTGGAGGAGAAGTCAACGGTAATTCTCTTGTTATCCCTTGGATGTTCATGCAATTACGGATTTTGAACAGACGATCGGCAACCATATCCCAATACTCTTCCATTTTAGGATTGTGTGGAGAACCGAAGTAAGAAACCCTGTACTGGGTCATTCCGAAAGTTCTCCGGCTTTGTCTGTTAGGATCAACCATTACGGTAACAAGTCCTTCGATGATTTCATACACATTGGATAGATCATCCGTACTGTTTTTAAGTGTAGAGTATGATTGCTCACTAGGCAGTGTACCTTCGAGTTTCTGCGGCCTCACACCCAGCATATCCGCAGCCAGAATATAGAGGAGGGTAGCCTGGTTGATATCCTCCATGGTATCTTTGGTGAAATACATATCACCCCATGCGACGAGATTTTCTAAATATTTCATCACCACATATTGCATATAAGCCTGCACTCTGGTTTTAGCTACTAAATGGGCATTGAAAGGATATTTTTCCCAATCCTCGATAATTTTGTTATGATTTTGCTCGTTCAATCTCACCCTATCCAGGAATTGATTTATATTATCCGGGGTTGCAAGTTGTCCGGCCGCGTTAAATTCATCCCTGAAAGGTTTGATTTTCCAATATTTTTTAGCTCCGGCTTCGTTACCTCCGACTGTGGGGTCAAAAATGAAATGGTACCATTTTTGCGCGGCTTCGAATTGCATATTCCGGGAAAGGTTATCCGCGATCAGCATGGGAATATGATAGAACATTTCCCAGTTATAAATTGAGTAAGGATCCTCGATGCCCATGTTGGCATCGCCGTCTAATTTGATTTTTCCGAAAGATATTTCTTCATACAAAGGTACCGGGTTTATATTCGGATAAGCACCGTAGTATTGCTTAAATTTCCGTTTATATTTATTATCGATAGCAAGCGCTCGTTTCCCATCATCCTGAATTTCACTTTCAAATAAAGCCATATAATCTCCTTCCTTTATTAAATCTTTTATATCTCTTATATATGGATAGTAAAAATTCAAGAATTTATAACTTAGATTACGAATAGTTCCTCCTACATTATGAAGGAAGTGCCTGTTCCCGTCATTAAGATATGGAATTCCCAAAAATGTTTTACCATTCAATTCATCTTCAAGAATAATAGGTTTAAAATAGGAAGGTAACTGGTCGGGGTAAAGTTGCCATTCGTTTTCGTAATAACTTATGGAATCATAAAGAATTTTATATTTAAGGGGGTGAAGTTCCTGATCTGAAAGAAGTTCATAACCATAATTGAATACATTAAATATTATTGGATTATGGATGGTTTCAGGACGATAGCTTAACCAAAAATGTCCTCTTTCAGGTCCGGAAGTGCATAAGGCTTTATTATTGTGGATTTGATTTTCCCCGAAATTAGCTACTAATATACAGTTTTTATCATATCCTGCATAACTACGCTTTTTATCAGCATTGTATTTAATGGATATTTTACTTCCGTCAAAAAAGAATTCGCATCGCCAACCAATGAAGCCTGAGCGGTTGTCTATGGTAAAGCCGGACCGGATACATATTTCATTGGAAAATACATGCGAGGTTAACACAATATTGGTCGTTTTACCTTCATTTTCCGTTTCCACATAGGTGTCGTCGCTGAATACGGCTTTACTCCATTTTCCATCTTTGTAGACCGACCAGGCCATCCTGATAGAGGTGTAGGTATACTTGGTGGAAGTGGCTACTGTTTCATCACCATAATAGGCATATTCTTTGCCTTCAGGAATCTGGTTTGTGGTGGATACTTCAGGCCAGAACATATAGACATGTCCTTTCCAGTAAGCTAATTTGACCATATCGGCCTTGATGCCGTTGTTAATTTCTTCCCACGGTTCCCAGAAGCCCCCTGCCCGCATCCTCCGGTAAAAATATTTATGGGGTTGTCCTTTGGTCCGGCCTACAAAATCGATAAAATTGGTTTCGGTATTATACATGGAGTAAGGACGGTAAGCGGTTAATATTTCCAAATTGGATATTTCATCCAGTTTCTCGATATAATGCTGATATAATTGGGTTACCGTAAGTTCATCGATATCATCCTGGGAGAGCATTTCTTCCACCTCTTTGAATATCGGGGTTTTATCATACCTTAATTCCGGATCCAACCAGTTTTCAGGAAAAAAGAGTATTTTCCGGTTGGCTTCCCATACCCGGTAATTCCGGCGCCATACCAGTTCGTCTTTTTCTGCCGGCTGGAAAGAGAGGTTCTTTTCCATACCCATCAATATCCGCTGGATAAATAGCTGTATCGATAAAGTGGCTTGGATAATGCGGCTGGTTTTGGCATACGGGATCATCTCCGTGTCGATGAGATAATAATTGAAAAGGTCGTTGGAAGAACTGAAAGTAACATTATCCCGTTCATAGTTCAGAATAAGGTAATCCCTCAAGGCGTCACGCTGTTTGATCCTTAACGGGTCGCGCAGGTCGGCTGCGATCTTATTCCATTCCTCTTCGGAATATTTATTCTTCACAATCTGCCTTAATTGCTGGGCATCCTGAAGCGTGATCGCCGTGTCGTCTTTGTTAAGTCCTTTAATCGTAGCGGCGGATACCCCGAGATAACCGATGATTCTCTGGCATTCCAACAGATGACGGAACCAGGTAATATATAAGTCGGTGGGGAAGATACTGTTAAGGCTCCCCTGGTCTTCAACGGTACATCCGGTAATTTTCGCGATATATTCTCTGGCCGTTGTGGTTAAAGAAGCCGGATTGATATTTTTATTAAAGAACCGGAAGAAATCAGTATCTTCGGTAAAATAGGTGTGGGATAATCCTATGGCAATACTCAGGTTAAGATATTTACTGAATTTGGTGCCGGCATTTTCATTGGAAAGATCAAATATATTAATAATACTGAATTTGGAACTGTGGCTTTCGTTCTCTTCCAGGATCGTATGGATTTCGTCCAGCATTTCTTGGGATATCTTGAAAGTATTGACAAACTGGGCTAACCGGTAGATCTTGTCCATTAACCCGATTTGCGGCGCGTTGGCTGTTATTTCGGATTCATCGGTAAAAATATGATCGAGGAAAGCGTAAATAGCTTCCACTTCTTTTCCCGAATTATCCTGGTAACGGTAGTAGTCGAATAAGAAACGCAGGATATATTCTTCACCGATACCACACATATTTACGAAATGGTTCACTATAATATCGATCCGCGATTCCTGGTTGAGGTAATCCAGTACCAGATCGACGCGGTCGCAATAATTATCCAAATATTCGTAACGGACAAAATTGGTAATATCATTTCTAAGTATCAGGCGTTTATATAATTTCCCGATCGCTTCCGATGCCGGCATGAATTTTTTGAATTCATTACTGATAAAATCCCGTAATTTGAAATCCGGATCTCCGTTTTGAAATGCCTTTTCCGGAGCTGTAATAATTTCAACAGCCAGGTCGAAATCGGTGCCATCCAGATGCTTAGATAACCGATCCCGTAAATCGCTTAACTTTTCATCGTTTACAGCCAGGTCTTTTTCAAGGACGAATTTTTTATATCTTGTTATTTTTTCGGTAATAAATTGATTATTGCCGGTATTAGGCCATAAGAAAGAGGTTATTGAAGGGAAAGCCTCGCTGTTATTGGCGATGAATGTCTGAATATCAATGATGCCGCTTAAATCCACATAATCGCTTGTAACTAACGGAGCATATTTATTATTCAGGTCTTCGTTGATAGCTTCCTTCTTATTTCTAGAAACTTGCACTTCAATATTTTGTTTCTTTTTCCCGGATATTCTTTGAAGGGTAGATACGGCGTTGTTCTTATTTAAGAATTTCTCTTCCAGTACAATCCTGAATTCAGTGTATTTCCCGTCTAAAATATTGATCAGGATAGTAGATTTGATTTTCCTGAAAAGATTTTTAATATCCTCTTCCGAATAGTATTTTCCCTTTTTCTGATTATCATCGGAAGGTCGTTGCACCGTATCCTCCAAACCTAATCTGTAAAGTACCGCCCTTAATTTTAATTCGGTATCGTTTCTGTTATTCAGGAAGAATTGCGTTGTGGAAACGCCTGTAGCTTCGATATTAAGGTTGAAATTACAGAAAAGATCCGGGTGTTTGGAAATAAAAGTCCTTATTTTAGCATCGTCTGCCGTGGTAAAATTCCTGAAAATATATCCGATGGCAGTACTGATACTGTTCTCGAAATAGGCGTTTATATTTTTCGTGATATGATTACGGTAAAATCCGTATTCCATGTCGAGAGGCTTTAATTCATCCTGCAGGGATTTAAGTCCGGAAACGAGATCATCCGTGCTTTTGTAGATAGAGTTGCCGTTCAGCATTTGATTATTGAGTATATAAGCCAGATCCGGGATTGAAAAACCATAGGTCAGCACCTCATCCACGTAGGAGATGAATCGGAGTAAACTTTCCGGATTTTTTAAATCGGTAACACCGCATATTCCTTTAAGGAAGTAAAATTCCTCTTCCGTAATATTGAGCGCTTTGCATAAATAAGCCACCCTGAATATCCTGGATAGTCCGTCCGTAGTTGTCTTTGCCGTAGTCGCAATACCTTCTCCCTTCAGGATACGGTTGTATTGCTCTTCCGTGATCTTGATCCCTGATATATAAGGCAGGATTGTCCCAATATTATTATAGGTAAACGAATTGACGGTCGGCTCACCCTTTTTCAGCTTTTCAAATTCCGCTTTTAAACTGTAATTTTCCGTTTTTCGCAGGAAGAGGTAATCGAAAAGGATCGTATAATCCGGATAGGGATTGTATTTAAAATCCCCACAGAGAAGTAAAGTTTCTTCCAATTTGAGGTTAAGCCGTTTCCATACTTTAAAAAAATAAGGGATCTTATTGAAAGTAGTATCATTGATACTACCAGTACCAATATTGAGATATCGCAGGATAAGGTCCAGCTCGTGCATCTTCAGGTTAAGCCTTTTACGTAATCGCTCGAAACGATGGAACCTGTCGAAAAACGTAGGGTCGGGAGTCGTTACTGTTGTCCCGTTTTTTTTCTGTATATAAGTAGCCTCCAGAGTTCCCGGTATCTCGCCGTTGCTGCCTGATACTTCTTCGCCGGGCTTGGTATAGACGATATATCCTTCGGAATTGACCCAATGGGAGGCGACCAGGTTCCTGATATCATCGTAACTTAGTCCGGTTTGCGGAATTAACAGTGAAAGCCTGTTGTTCGGATCATTGTTTTTATAGTGCTGTTTGATCGTAGCTGTGGAATTGGTATAGGTTTTGAACAGTGATACGTCTTTCGCCGTTAACCCTAAATATTCATATAAGCCCTTATTGATCGTGGTGCTGATCTGCGGATTAGGACTGAAATATTTAATAATATCTTCACGGCTCAATGATAATTGATTCAGGTAACTCCGGTACTCTTCCAGCCAGAAATAAAAGGGCATATTCCAGGGGCAAATGGCCGTTTTGAGGTTATTGTATACGGTCGTTAAATAGGAATGCTGCGTATTTTCAGGATAGGCTTCCAGGTCTTCCGGACTCCATGTCGATTGTGCATCTAAAAGCATAGTTCCGCTTACGCTGGTTCCGGTCATCGAGCGGTAAGCCGCTCTTTCCAATACTTCGTTGACCAGGTCTATATGCGGCATGGTATTTTCCGTATTCGAGCAATTCAGCAATATATACTCAATATCGGGACGCCGTTTCAGGAGTTCGGCCAGTTTTTGTTCCCCGCCGCTGGATTTCTTCAGAAATTCCAGAAGGTCGATCAGATAGGCTGCCGGACTTAATAATGTTCTGCAGGATGGGTATTCCATGTAATCCTGGCTGCCGAAGAGATCCTTGATAGTGGGAAGTCCGTTATTGCTTTCTTCGGAAGTATATTCCCGTCCGGGAATTACAGAGGTCACGACAGGGTATCTTGAAATGCCTATTTCTTGCATGACCAGTTCGGTCATAGCGGCTGCTGTGGAAGATAAATGATAAGCTTTCCTGATATTTTCCGCTGTAACATTTGTATTTGAACCTAATTGTGCCGCAACCATTTCCGTAAAAGCGGCTTCCGTATATCCTGAGATTTTATGGGCGGAAGTAAGTCCTGAATTCCATAATGCATCCACCATTTCACTCTTATGTTCTGCCGGAGTGAGCTGGTATAGTTGTTCTACTTTTTGTAATTCGGTTTTTAAATTATCTTTCAACTGTGCAGTACCAAATCCGGTAAAATTAATTCCGGGTTGATTTAATGTCACAGCCGCATGGTTTTTCCCGAATTGGAAATTCGGGTTGTTTTTTAAAAAAGTACCTACACTGGTTTTAGTTAATACCGGTTTCTCGGTTGCGGTTTTGCAGATTTCCTTTTTCAGGTATTGGGAAGGATAATCCTTTTCCAATGTTTGATCAATATATTTTGCATATTCATCAACGGTGCCATATTCTTTAGGTATCTGTATGTTTTTTTCTTTTAATATTCTTACAACCTCACTTTTGCCGGATATCAATTGGTCAATACTGCTCCATCCGGATGTATTTTTATCTTGTAGTATTGCTTCCGCCAATGTTGTGTTTTCTTTAGAAGCGGATTTAATGCTATCGTAAAGACAGGCCTTTCCGTATTGGGTAGTATTGAGGAGACCTGTATCCAATAAATAATCATTTAATGGTTTTCCTGCAGATTGGATTTTCGGATCGTTTTGCCATTCAATGGTCCTGTTAACGATGTTTTTTTTCACATTATCCGTTAAAACACCAATATTCCCATATTTAGAAAGGAATCTGGAATCACGGATATAGGTATTGGTTAATTGTTCTTTTAATTCCGAAATTTGTTTTTTCGCTTCATCTTTCTGGCAGTAGATGGTATTATCTTCAATAGCGCTGAATACTTTATTTACTAAGCCCTTTTCAGTTTGGAAAAGGAGTTCGCTATAATCCGCCTCTGGCCGCTCTTTCAATAATGCGTACATGATCTCTTCATTACTCTTAAACCGGATACTCAGGTTCCTGGCATTTAGATAATGACGGGCTTCAACAGAGGAAAGCGACAGTTTATCACCCACATAATCGAATTGCTCAGGCTTAATCTCCATTTGTTCGGCCGCAAACTTTTGAAATTCTTTGACCTGATTAAATTTTTGTTGTTTTTTTACGATTTCGGGAATTCCCATATAATCTTCATCTCCTGATATAAAATCATAAGCGATATTCCGACATACATCATAAAATACAGGTGAGTAAGCTTTTTTCCCATCTTTATTTGTCACAGATGCTAATAACTGGAAATCCATATCGGTTTTAAAATCCGAATGACTGTCTGGGCCTATTTCTTTTAGGTATTCTTCAAATTTCCGTTCGGTACGGATTATATAGAATCCATTTTTATCGGTCTTGGTTTTATCTATACCAAACCGCTCTGATAATTTAACCTGCTCACACGATACTTCTATTTCCGGACAGGGATTACCCCGTGTGGATTTCACATTTCCGGTTATTTCTATGTGTAATAATAGTTCGGGAAAATAAATATCCTGTACTTTGGTGACGGGTTCTCCCTGCTTATGCAATTGGAATTCTTTCTGGGCACGTAAATTCATTCCCGCGAAAGAAATTTCCATGAAATAAAGCAGGTTTGAATTAACCTCCCGTGGATCATATTCTATCAGATAAGAAAAGTCTTTATAAACTTTCGAAGATAAAATGGAGGCATATTCCCGTAATCCCTTATTATTTAAATAAGCTATTCGAACTGTTAAATGTTCCGGACGTATAAACTCCGATTCAGGCATTATCCTGCCGGTAAAATGATTCATAATGTTGTTTTTTAAAGTATTAATAATGTATTGATTAAGATATAGTCTCATGCAATGGATATTACTCTTTTGAGTATTCCTTGTGTGGATTTTTACATTCTGTTTTTTTATAGATGAAAATCCGGTTCAATAAGTACGGTGATACATTCTTATTAGTGGAGGTTCATTACGGGACTTACGGCATAAATAAGGTTTTATTGCCGTGTGAAACATCGTCCAGTTTGGAATTCATTCCAGCCACTTCTTTCCGGAGCTGTTCATTTTCCAAAGTAAGTTGGTTA
>CALECM010000035.1 GCA_937949745.1 uncultured Bacteroidales bacterium
GTAACCCGAGAAAAGTCCACCCGCCAAAGCATGCCGTCAGGTATGCGACCAAAAATAAAAAAGGATAACAGTTTAACCGTTATCCTTTTTTCGGGCGACTAGTGGGATTCGAACCCACGACCTTCGGAACCACAATCCGGCACTCTAACCGACTGAGCTATAATCGCCATATTTTGCGGTTGCAAAAATACATTTTTTTTCATTTACTCCTCCGAAAAATAGTTTTTATACTTAAAGTTTTCATAAATAACAGACAATGAAAAAGATAAAAATCCCTATAATTTCTGATTCATCACCTATTCCTGATGAAATATGTGAATATCAAGCTTGTCACTCCCTTTATCTCGCCATTTTTTTGTATCTTTGCAGGCTTTTTTGAATAGAAAATATGGACGAGGGAAATATCATTATAAGAGGTGCTAAGGTTAATAACTTAAAGAATATTGACGTAGATATTCCCCGGAATAAGTTAGTGGTCATTACCGGCCTCTCCGGTTCGGGGAAAACTTCATTGGCATTCGATACTTTATACGCAGAGGGACAAAGACGTTATGTCGAGAGTTTAAGTTCCTATGCCCGTCAGTTTATGGGGAAAATATCCAAACCGGAAGTGGATTCCATCAAAGGTATACCTCCGGCTATCGCCATAGAACAACGGGTAATCACACGAAATCTGAGATCCACGGTGGGTACGACTACCGAGATATACGAATACCTTAAACTATTGTTTTCCAGGATCGGAAAGACTTACTCACCCGTCAGTAACCAGGAAGTGAAACGGGAAAACGTCTCGGATGTGATGGAATATATCCGGGAAATCTCCCCGGGACATAAAATCTATATCCTCGCGCCGGTACATCTCATTTCCGGAAGAAATATGAAAGAACAACTGGCTATTCTCCAGAAACAGGGGTTTAACCGGCTGGTTTATGATAAAAAAGTTTACGACATCGAAGATCTGCTTTCCCAACATAAGAATGCCAAAACCCTCTATATCCTGATCGACCGTATGAAATCAGATTCGGTGGAAGAACATCTGGTGAGGCTTTCCGATTCCGTACAGACCGCTTTCAAGGAAGGAAAGGGCGAATGTGTTATTCAAATCGAAAACGACAAGATCACACAGCGTAAATTCAGTAATCTCTTCGAAATGGACGGTATTGCTTTCGAAGAACCATCGCTGAATCTTTTTAGCTTCAATAATCCGTTCGGCGCGTGTAAAACCTGTGGAGGAGCCGGCGTTGTGGACGGGATTAATCCTGATCTGGTCATTCCGGACCGTTCGCTGTCTGTCTTCGACGGAGCTGTAGCCTGCTGGAAAGGAGAAAAACTCAGCGAATGGAGGAATTATTTCGTATTAAACGCCGGTAAGCAGGGATTTCCCGTTCACCGCGCCATAGATGATCTTTCCGAAGCTGAGTACGAATTACTCTGGAATGGTGACGATGCACATGATATTCACGGCATCAACCACTTTTTCAAATTTGTGGAAGAGAATATTTATAAAATACAATACAGGGTGCTACAATCGCGGTACCGCGGCCGAACGGTCTGTCCGGACTGCAAAGGCACCCATCTCCGTCCCGATGCCAATTACGTAAAAGTAAACGGGAAATCGCTTTTTGACCTCGTGCTGATGCCTATCGATGAACTGCACGGTTTCTTTTCGGATTTCCATTTCAGGAATAAACACGATAAAGCTATTGCGCAACATCTGATCTATGAATTAAACAAAAGGACTGGTTTCCTGGTCGATGTGGGATTGGGATACTTAACCTTAAACAGGAGCAGCAGAACATTGTCGGGCGGTGAATCTCAACGGATCAATCTGGCGACGGCATTAGGCAGCAGCCTTGTCGGTTCTTTATATATACTTGACGAACCCAGCATAGGACTTCATCCGCGTGATACGGATAATCTTATCAAAGTATTGCTTAGGTTAAGGGATATCGGAAATACCGTAGTGGTAGTGGAACACGACGAAGAGATCATAAAAAGTGCGGATTATATCATAGATATAGGTCCGGAAGCCGGTCGCTTAGGCGGAAATGTGGTTTTTGAAGGACAGTTCAACCAGCTCATCAAACAAAAAGACAATCTTACCGCTGCTTACCTGAGGGGAATGGAAGATCCCGCGGCAAAGGACGCCATGACAATCCCGCTGCCTGCCAAAAGAAGAAAATGGAAAAATTTCATCGAAATCGTAGGAGCCAGGGAACATAATCTCAAAAATATAGATGTTAAAATCCCTTTGGAAGTATTTGTTGTGGTGACGGGTGTCAGCGGATCCGGAAAAACCACCCTGATCCGGAATATCCTATATCCCGCTTTACAGAAAATGTTCCAGGGTACCAACGAAGTTCCGGGTAAACATTCCCGACTTGAAGGCGATACGAATAAAATATCGGAAATCGTCATGGTCGACCAAAATCCGATCGGCCGTTCTTCCCGTTCAAATCCTGCAACTTACATCAAAGCTTATGATGAAATCCGTGAACTTTTCGCCCATCAGCCTTTAGCCAAACAACGCAATATCAAAGCCGGGCATTTTTCCATGAATATTGCCGGCGGACGATGTGAAGAATGCCAGGGAGAAGGAGTAGTACATATCAGCATGCAGTTTATGGCGGATATTCTCCTGCCCTGCCCCGAATGTATGGGACAAAGATTTAAAAGCGAAATTCTGGATATCAGGATCAAGGATAATAACATCAACGATGTGTTGAATATGACGATTAACCAGGCCGTTGAATTTTTCCGGGAACTCATTCCGAATAAGTATGCGGAAAATATCGTCAATAAACTTGGCCATCTTCAGGAAGTAGGGTTAGGCTATTTAAAATTAGGCCAGCCCTCCTCTACTTTGTCGAATGGAGAAGCCCAACGTGTAAAACTGGCTTATTATTTATCGCAGGGTATGAGCGATCATAAAACATTGTTTATCTTCGACGAACCTACTACAGGATTGCATTTCCATGATATCAATAAATTATATCACTCTTTCAATAAGCTTATTGAATTGGGGAATTCCATTATCGTCATCGAACATAATCCGGAAATTATCAAATGCGCCGACTGGATCATAGACCTGGGACCGGAAGGTGGGGAAAAAGGAGGTAATGTGGTTTTTGAAGGAACGCCGGAAGGTATCGTTAAATATAAGAAATCCTTCACCGGGAAATACCTGAAGGGAAAAGTATAGCTTTGTTTTACCTTACATCCCCATTAAATAATCCATTGCACGTTTAATGTCATTCTGAGAGAAACGAAGAATCTTTTTTCCTTCATAAATACAGATATTAACTGTTCCTTTAACTGACCGGAAGGAGTTCTGGATAGCTATTCCCGGCTAGTTGATCTTTACGATAAAGGATCCAGCTTCACAAAAAAACAAAAAAGGCACTGTAAAGTGCCTTTTTTATTGATATTAACGTTAAAGTGGTTATTCTTCGGTAGTAGCGGCCTCTTCCACGTTACGGGTGGTTAGAACGGATGCCACGATCATATTCGGACTTTCAATAAACTGGATTTTCTCGGGTGTCAGGTTGCCAACTTTGATAGAATCATTAATGTCCATATTCGAAATATCCACCATGATATATTCGGGAATATCTTTCAATTCACCTTTAACTTTAAGTTTACGTACTTTCTTGGATAATTTTCCTCCGCGAAGGACTCCGGGTGATGTTCCGGTAATTTTAATCGGAATTTCAATAGTGATCGGCTTCCCGTCGACAACTTCCAAAAAATCAACATGAAGTAAGCTGTCCGTAATCGGATGAAATTGCGTATCCTGTACGATCGCATTGATATTTTTACCATTTAACTCCAATTCTGCATACTGAACTTCAGGAGTATATAATAATTTACGGAATTGGGTTTCTTCCACTACAAATTGATATTGTTCTTGTCCACCGTAAAGTACGCAAGGTACCATTCCATTGGCCCTTTGATATTTGGCGTCTCTTTTCCCTACGTTCTCCCTAAGAGAACCGCTAATAGATACTGATTTCATTTTTTGTAAATTTGTTAATTAATACTATGCTTTTAAAAAGCGTGCAAAGGTAAATAATTTTTCTTTATGAATAAATTTAAATATCTCAAAAAAAATACTATTTTTGCACCCTGATTTTTAAATGTAAAATATAAATCTTTTAATATGGCAGCAATTGGCTCTATTCGTAAGCACGGTGTATTATTAATGGTCGTGATCGGTTTTGCTCTCGTTTTATTTCTTTTAACAGGTTTATTCGACAATAACACTTTTGTCCGGATATTCTACGCTAACCAATACACGATGGGAAAAGTGGACGGGGAAAGAGTAGATGACGAATATAGAGTCTTATACGATCAGAATACCGCACTTTTAAAAGTACTCTGGGAAAAAAATACTTTTACAGAAACTGAAAATTACCAGATCCATCAGATTACATGGAGTCAGTTAGTAGACGAGATTGCGGTGGATAAACAATTGGATAAACTGGGAATTATTTTTAACAAAGAATTCACGGATAATATTATCGAAGAAGCGAAAGGTTCGATCTATACCCAACAACCTAATCCTTATATTAATGCTTATGCCCAATATCTTCTTAACCTGGGAGTGGGCGCGGAAAATGTACAAAGTATTCTCGCCAATATCGAAGAATATCGTAATGTTGACTGGGCAAGGGATATTTACGTTTCATTTAAAGCCATCGAACGAAGAATTATTTTCGAAACCAAAATAAACACTTACAGTGCTTTCTCACAGGGAACCATATACTACTCCGATGCATTGGCAAGGAAAATCGGCAGTGACAATCAGGCAGCCATGACAAGCCTGGTAACGGTTAATCCTACCTCCCCTGCATTTAATGATCTGGTTGTAAACGTTTCCGAAAAAGAAATGAAAGACTGGTATAAGAAAAATAAAGAACGTTATGCTTTGAAAGAAGATACCCGTGATATCGATGTAGCCATATTACCTATCGTTCCTACTCCTGAAGACAAAGCGCTCATTGAGGAAAATGTCAGGAATAAATATGAATCATTTGTTACGGTTTCTTCTATAGACTCCTTTAATATGATGGAAATGTACAGTCCGGTTGACAGTACTTACCACAAAATGGGAGACGGTATCGTAGTTAATTCCCAGGGAGGTTATTTATCCATTAATATGGATGCTTTGGATTCATTGCTCTACAAAAGACCTGTGGGCAGTGTGATCGAACCTTATAATTACGAGGATGAAATGTGGTTTTTCGGAAAAACCTATGGTATGGCTTACCGTCCCGATTCCATCCATGTTGCTTATTTACTGGTTGATTACAGAAGTTCCCAGAATCCGAACGGTACCCGTAGTAAAAAACAGGCCCGCCGGGAATCCGACAGTTTAAAAAATATACTTCAGTCCGGTAGTGCTTCTATCTTCGGAATGATGCCCCAATACGCCGGCGGACGTCAACCTGAAGACACGACGATGTGGTATGCTGAGAATTTTGCCCCGAGGGAATTATATAACGAACTGGTAAAATCACCTAACGGAAGTTTCTACGTAGATGAAATTCCTTCCGCTTTCGTTATTTACCAGGTTCTGGGCCGGACAAACCCTGTTGAAAAAAGACAGTATGCCCTATATTCATTCGAGATCAAGGCTTCCGAGAATACGGTGAATAATTTAAGGTCAAGCGCTTCACAACTGGCCGCTTCCAGCACTTCTTCCGATGATTTTATTGATGAAGCCAATACGCGTGGCATCCAGATCATCCGCGGACCCGGTACTACTTCCATGATGGCCAATATCGGGCAATTGACCGACTGCCGTCCTATCGTAAGCTGGGCATTCGGCGAAGATGTGGAACCGAACAGCATTTCTGATGTATTTAAACTGGAAGACAGGATGTTCGCTATCGCTTCCGTGAAAAATACCAGGACTAAAGGAACACCCAAATTCGATGAGGTTAAAAGTACGATCTCTGAAGAACTGACCGCGATGAGAAAAATTGAATCCGTTGAAAATAAATTAAAAGAAGAAGTTAATGCCGGTACTTCCATGAGTGAAATCGCCAGGAAATATAATACCGTTTTCGCCGACAGCGTACGTTTGACGTTTATCGGCGAAACTTATCAAAACCGTGGTGTTGAGAACGGAGCTATCGGAAAGATCTTTGCAAATCCGGCTTCTTCACAACCGCAAGTAGTATCCGGGAAAAATATGGTTTACTTAGTGGCCGTACAAAACATCAGCGATCAGGCTGCAAGCGCGAACTTGCAGGCAGAAAAGAATATGCTTAGAAATATTACGATCGGTCGTTCCAGAAACGAAATGTTAATTATTGAAGGATTAAAAGACAATATAGATATCTGGGATAACAGGGCCCGTTTCTACCCTAACTAATCCCGCTGGACTTTAAACCGAAAAACTCCGGCATAGATTAAACTACCTTCATCCGGGTAAGTCTATGCTGGAGTTTTTTTATGTTCACGTAATATTTGTTAAATGAAGCATTTTTTTTCCATTTCCCTAACTTTTTTTCTGGTTTCTGCTCCTTTTTTACTTTTTTCACAACGGCCCCAGCCTTCATTGCCACCCGGAACCGGAATGTTAACGGGTTCAATCGTGGATGAAAATAGCCAGCCTATCCAATACGCGGCCATCTATCTCTTTAAACTTCCGGATTCGTTAACAGTGGAAATGGCAGTCACAGATGAAGAAGGAAGGTTTTCCATCTCCCCTATCCCCTATGGCGAATATTACATTGAATTGAGTTTTATAGGTTATGCCAAACACAGGTCCAATACTTTTACCCTGAATGAAAAAAATCCCGTTTTCAGGCTTTCCCGGTTTAAACTTACCGATAAAACGACCCAGTTGGGAACAGTGGAGGTCAGGGCGCAACGCGATATGTTACAAAGTAATCTGGATAAAAAAGTATTTAATGTGGAATCAAGTATTACCGCCGACGGAGCCACTGCGGTGGAAATATTGCAGGATATTCCTTCCGTGGATGTGGACATAGAAGGGAACGTAACACTTCGTGGAAGCGAGAATGTAACGATTCTCGTAGACGGCAGGCCGTCCAATCTGACCCTGGAACAGATTCCGGCTTCCCAGATAGAATCGATAGAAGTCATCACCAATCCTTCAGCCAGGCTGGAACCCGACGGGATGGCGGGAATTCTGAACGTAGTATTGAAAAAAAGGAAAGAGAGTGGTTTTAACGGTCTCTTCGGATTGGGAGGAAGCCTCAGTTTTTTCGAGAAAAAACCTTATTTCGAAAATTATAACGGGAATATCAACCTCAATTATTCATACAATAAAATCAATATATTCCTGAACTACAATCATCGGAGATGGGGAAGAAGAAGTTCAGGGGATATGGAACGAACTTCCTGGTTCAACCGGGATACCTCTTATCTGGACCAGTATAACACGAGTCGCAGTTTTGGTTATTCTCATAACGTAAGAGCAGGACTGGACTGGTTCATCAACAAGCAAAACACCCTTAGTTTTTCTTTCGGTTTCAACTATAATAAACATGATTCGAAGAATGAACTGTTTTCCGATAACTCTTACATAAGAAATGGTGAGAAAATTCCTTATATGGTCTATAATCAGAATGGCGGAAGCGGGAATAACGGTCATAACTTCAGCGGAAACATCAACTACCTGAAAACTTTCGAAACCAAAGGCAGGGAACTCAGCGCGGATCTTTACTTTTCTCAAATGAACCGCGATGCCGGAAGCCATTACGTTCAGCTTTATCAGATTCCCGATACGACGGAAAACTACCACCAGCAAACCAAAACAATAGGAATTAACCGGAATGGTTCCGCGCAGCTTGATTTTGTTACTCCGGTAGGCAATGGCGGTCGTATTGAAACGGGATACAAATTTTCCCTGCGCCATGACGGACAGGATTATTCGTTGTTAAGCGGCCGTCAGGAAAATGATTTACAAATCGACTCCAACCAAACCAATAACTTCTTTTACTCGGAATATATTAACGCCGCTTATTTCATTTATTCCAATTCTTTCTGGGATAAACTCAAAGTACAGGCGGGATTACGGGCCGAACTGGCTAATACCATATCCGATTTAAAATCAGCGGATACCGCTATCAATAACAACTACTTTAACATCTTTCCCACAGTACACGTCCGTTATGATATCAATTCCAAACATACGTTGCAGTTAAGCTATTCCCGGCGCGTATCCCGACCGAGAATACACCAGCTCAACCCATTCGTGGATATTTCGGATAAACTGAACCTCAGGACAGGAAACCCTACGTTAAAACCCGAGTTTGTCAATTCTTTCGAACTAGGTTATATGATGATAATCAATAAAAGTTCTTTGAACGTAACGGCTTTCTATCGTCAGCGGAACAACGTCATCTCACGCTATACCCAGATACTGGAAGGTTTTGATGACAGCACAAGTTATACGTATACGCTGACTTCCTACGAAAACCTCAATAAAAGTCAAAATTTCGGTTTTGAAATCGTTTACGGACAAAGATTGTGGAAATTCTGGAGGATCAACTGTAACGCCGACTTTTACCGGGTAATCATCAACACTGACCACCTGATCGATGAAAACCTTACCCGTGACTGGGCATGGGGATTCCGGATTAACCAGACTTTTACTCTTCCCAAGAACTGGGATCTGCAAATGAATTTCCGTTTCCGTTCGGCCTCCCTTACCACGGGAAGTATGGGATGGGGCACCGGAGGCGTGGGCCAGGGAAGACGCTCTCCCACTTATTCCTTAAATGTGGGTGCCAAAAAAGGATTTTTCAACAACAACTTTGTCGTAAGTCTCAACATCCGGAATCTGCTATATCGTAGAAATACGGATGTACACACCTACTCCTATGAAGAAACCAACGGTTACGATGCTTACAGTACCCGCCGGAATTCGGCTTTCCAGGCAACGGTTTCCCTCACCTATAAAGTGAATAATTACAAAAGGAGGAGCGACGAACGCCCCAATGGTGATTATGAAATGGAAGAATAAGCTTAAAACCCGCTCTCTTCCCTGTTATTTGCTAAACATTTAAATCGCAGACTTGTTATTGGTGAGATATCTTAATTATAGATATCGACTCAACAATATTTACTATCTTTGCATTCTCAATTTAAAAATTAATTTTAACAGAATGAACATCGTAAACGAAAAATCAAGTGACCTGATCCAGGAATTGAGAATCGAGATTGCAAAAGACGATTACAACGACAAGATTGAAGAAGCGCTGAAAAAACAACGTAAAAAGGCCGTAGTACCGGGTTTCCGTCCGGGAAATGCTCCTTCGGGGTTAATAAGGAAAATGTATTTTAAAACACTGTTGGCCGAGGAGATTAACAGTATGGTCAGTGAAGCATTATATGGTTATTTCAGAGATAATAAACTTGATATATTATTCGAACCGCTGCCCGTTGAAGAAAAGACCAAAGTGGATTTCGAGCAGGCGGACGACTATATTTTCACATTTGAATATGCTCTTCATCCGGAATTCGATCTTCAATTAGAACAATTACCGGCTGTAGGTTCATTCCAGATCAAAGCTTCTGAAAAAGAGATTGAAGAATATGTAAACCAACTCCGAAAAAGACACGGAAACTATACAAATCCTGAAGATATCCAATTTGAAGATGATTTTATCACGTTAAAATATGATAATGGAGAAAAAACAGGATATTTCCATTCAGGAGATCTTTCGGAAGAAGGTAAGGAATTGTTCAAGGATAAAAAACTGAATGATGAATTCGAACTGTCTTTAAAATCTATTTTTAAAGACGACAGTGCCCTGGCACGGTTCCTCAAAATCGAAGAAAAAGATATTAATCCGGACGAGGCTTATCAATTTTCAGTCAAGATTGAATCCATAGGAAGAGTTGAACTCGCAGAATTAAACGAGGACTTCTTCAAAAAAGCTTTTCCTGACGGAAAGGTCACCGATAAAGAAAGTATGGAAAAACTGGCGGCCGGTGAAATCGAAAAACGCTGGGCCGAAGAAAGCGACCGGCATTTTATGAATGAAGCCATCGGCAACATCCTCACCCATTCTACCATTGAGATGCCTGATGATTTTATAAAAAGATATCTTTTGTCTACTCAACGGGAAATGACTCCTGAAGAACTGGAAGGAAAATATGAAGATCTTAAAAAATCTTTCAAATGGCAATTGATTGAGAATAAGCTAGCCAAAGATTATGAGATCGCGGTTAACGAAGCCGATATAAAAGAATATATCCGGAATTTCTTTATTACTAATTACTTTTCACAATTCAACCAGGAAGAAGTAGCCGATCGTATAGACTCGCTTGTGGCCGATGCCATGAAAAACCAGGAAGATGTAAAACGGATCTATGATACTTTATTTGACAAGAAAATAGAAAGCGTATTAAGAAGCCGTATGCCATTAGACGAGAAAAGCGGGACTTTTGAAGAATTTATTACCTTCGTGACAGGTAACAAAACCGAAGATACGGAAAAGCCTGAAAAAAAGAAAACTTCCAAAGCCAAAAATCCGGATGAAACAAAACCGGCAAAAGCGGCAAAAAAAGATCCG
>CALECM010000036.1 GCA_937949745.1 uncultured Bacteroidales bacterium
ATCTTTCGCGCCAATGTCCGCATACCTAAAGGCATGCGGGAAATATATCCCTTAATTTAAAAATCTACCGGGGTGGAATCCCTGACGGGATTCAGGAAATATTTCCAAAATAAATTTAAAAGGCGCGTTATTGCTTGATTATTAATTCTCTAAATTTAGGAACTACATGGGAACCGGGAATATGCAAATGATTTTTTCAGGAAATTCCAACTCTTTGTCGTGCTAGGAAAAGTTAATTATGAAGTTTTGAATGCCTGACGGGATTCAGGAAAATATTTACAGAATGAGTTTAAGGGACGTGTTAATTGATATTATATGTCGTATACTATTAATTACCTGAGTTTATAAACTGCGTGAGACCCGGAAATATGCAAATGAGTTTTTCAGGAAATTCCGATTCTGAATTATACTACATTATGAAGTTTGAATGCCGTCAGGCATTCCAGACCAGTAGTCGGGATCCGGTTATAAAAAAACAGCCTGGTTTGATAAAAACCAGGCTGTTGTCTATAGAAAGATAGCGTTATCAATTATTTGTTTTTATACATCTTATGCTAACGCCGTTCGATTCATTCATATCCTTAATCTCCAGTACCGGACACAAATAACGTATATGGGCCACTTTTCCTGCCGTACTGGTCCAGAAGAATGCGTCTCCGAGAAGCAACCGGGATGTTGCGCTGGAAGATTGGTAATAGCCTGCAGGAATCGCAGAGAAACCGGTCGTATTCGTAGCCGTATTATCCTGTAACCAAATACCCAGTGTTCGTAATGCGTCGCTGCCGTATGGAATGAGTGCTTCATACTGTGCCACGCTGGGTAAAGCCCATCCTGCCGGACAGATGTCAGGCCTTAACGCTCTGGTCCTCACGGTATCATTCCCCATAGCAGTTTCCCAATTGTAGAGTCTTCCGTACTTTTGGATATTATCCATTGTATCGGGATACATACCGGCTTTATATACATAATAATTAACCGGATCACCATTACGGTTCATGGTCGATCTTAAATTCTCGGCGGTCCAGCATTCACAGTCGATACGCACGGTAGGATAGCGGATACCATGGAAATCGATCGCGAACAGGGAATCCACGCGATAGGTAAGATTTCCGTTTTCAGTGTAATAGATCGTATCCGAAGGTCCGCATACAGGGTAATTCACCACTACCCACTGGAAACATGAGTCTGTTCTGCCGCATTCATTGGTCGCGTACCAGGTGATCCGGTGAGGACCTTGCGAGAAAGTGAGATCACCGGGAGCATTATTGGTGATGGAGATGGTGTTTTCGAGTCCCGGATCACCATTAATGATGGTAACGGTAGGTAATCCCAGGCTTTCGAGAACGGATTCGCATTTACCATACTGTAAGGTAACTATTGTATCGGCAGGGCAGGTTAAAGTGAAATCTATATCCATGCAATATTTCCCTAAGATCAGGATATAGACATGGGCCGTATCACAAACAGCACTGCTGCCCTGTGCACATAATTCATAGATAAAATAGTCCGTTCCGGATTCTCCGGGACTGAGGTTTGGCTCATACGTAAAGGTACCGTCATTATTGACGGTCAGGTTACCGTATTTCACATCTTCGATGATGGAGATTCCCGGAGTAGCATACCGCGGCCAGATGTCATTATTTAAAATTCCCCGTGCCGTATCGGTGATCGTTAAAATTTCATCGCTGTTTATGCTGTAATAATCAGGCAGCGCCACGATCTTTTCATGATAGGTCTCTTCCGGATATACCGTAATATATACGTTAGCCGTATCACATAATCCGTTTTGGGAGCAAATACGGTATGAAAATTCTTCTACGCCTGTAAATCCGAAATTAGGATCATAACTTAGAGAACCGTCAGGATGCAGCGTTAAGGTTCCGTTGTCCGTATTGCGGATAATAACCGGGTTAGAAAGAGGAGAAATGTCCGGATTATAGTCATTATTCCGTACGTCAAATCCCTGGAGAGTCGTATTGACTTTGATCCTGTAATAATCATCCAAAGCAATGGGGCGTTCCAGATTTTCCTGTGCGGTATCCAATACCGTGATATATAACCAGGCGGAGTCGGTGTATCCGCAACTGTTTGTGATTATATACATGGAACTATCCCTGCCTGTGTAATCCGGGTCAGGTGTATAAACAAACTCTCCACCGGTATTTACGGATAAGGATCCATGGGATGTATTGCCGTAGTAAAGGATCGTGACTGGAGAGAGGTCATAGGAGAAATCATCCTCGGTCAGATTTCCCATTGCCTGCTCATTCATGAAGATATAATGATGGTTATCCAGGGCCTGTATAATCTGGACACCTTTGCTCACCTTTATTTTCTCCATGGTCACAATACATCCGTTGTTATCGGTGACTGTGATACGATAGGTCCCTGCCGGGAGATTTTCTATCGTGAATTGTCCTGCGGGAACTCCACTGATATTGATATTTCCACCGTTGGAAATCAGGTAAGGCTGAGTACCTCCCCTTATGTTCAATGTTATGCTTCCTCCGTCCGTGCCGTCGCAAAGTGCAGGCGAGATATTTTCAATGCCAACCTGGAGTCCGCTGTTGTTTGTTATTGTAATGGAATCCGAGAAGAGGCATCCGTTATTATTTTTCACCCATACTTCATGCCATCCCGCCGTAACTTCTTCGATTGCCATATTGCCGGTAAAAGTACGCCAGTCCTGTCCGTCAAGCCTGTATTGCCAACTATCGTCAGCCGGTGAAGGTACGATTGAAATATGAAGTTGTCCGGTTTTTTCACACTCTGCAGCAGAATTCTGGCTCAAGGAAAGGTTTACGTCCGTGCCTTCAGTAGTAACAACGGCGTTGGTTGTGGCAAGGCAGCCTGTTTCATCCATGACGGTTATCGTATATTCACCCGGCATGAAATAACCGATAGAGCCGTCAGCGCCGATATCGTTAAAACTACCTGTGTTTCCGACCCGGTAAGTGATTTTACCTGTACCTCCAAGGGCAGAGATCTGTATTTCCCCGTCATCTTCACTACAATCACTTGCAGGAGTCACGAAAGCCGATACGGTAAGATTATTATCGAAGGCATTAAGCGTAATGGTATTGCTGATTGAAGACCGACAATTCCGGAGTGTAGCGTCCCAAACGTAGACCGTATAACTTCCTGCGGGAAGATTCCTGATGATACCGTCTGCCGGTAAGTATGACGTTGTGGAAGAGTTGTCGAAGTTAAATAAGTATCGTCCGCTTCCTCCGGTAACGATAAGTTTGATACTTCCCAGGTTCTGGCTACATGACGGCTGGTCGGCCACATAAATCGATTCTATTTTGACCCGGGAATTAGGATCATGTCCGATCCGGATACCATTGAGTTCAAATATGCAACCCCGGGTATAATAGAATACGATATTATAGGTTCCGGAGGAAAGTCCGGACAGTTCAATATCCCCCACCGGCGGCATTGGATAAATAATGCCCTGGATCTTATAGGATAAAGGCCTTTCGCCGGTTTTTACCCTTACCGTAATAATACCGTTATTGATACCGTCACATACCGCATCGGTAATGTTTACGATTTCCATGGATGAGAGTGAAGCGGAAAGAATTTCTACATTTCCGTATACCATACAACCGGACGCATCCTTCACTTTTACGCTATGTATTCCCGCGGGAGCGGAGATTTCCACGGAATCACCTGCAAATATAACGTAACCCATGTTATTGAGACTGTAGCTGTATGGCTGGGTTCCTCCGCTAACCTTCAAGGTAAAAGTTCCCTGGTCGTCACAGGTTAGAGGCTGCTTAACAACCGTTTCGATGCTCATTCCGTCAATAGTTCCTATTTCAGCCATGGTGCCTGCCAAACATCCGTTAGACCTGCTTTCCCGCACGCTGATGATATATTCACCCGGATCCAGTCCATCCAGTACGCCGTTTTCCGGAAGCGGTAAATAATTCCCGGTATTGTTGAGCATATATTCATAAGGCGAAATCCCTCCGCCTACGGCAAGAATGATTTGCCCGTCGGATACATCGCAACCTGATGCGGGTATGATCTCCGTTCTGATGGTCAGATCACTGTTTATCGCATTCAGGGTAATATAATCGCTAATCGCAGGCGGGCATGCGAGGGCCTGGTTATCACGGACTACAAAATAGTAGGTGCCGGCTTCCAGCCTTTCTATAATCCCGCTGAGCGGTAACGGCTGGAAATCACCGGTTCCATTCGTCTGGAAAGAATAATTGCCACTGCCTCCGTTTGTTATAATCCTTACAATACCGCCGAAATCATTACAATCAGGTTGGATTGCGACGCTAATGGATTCAATTCTGAATTGTGGTACTTTAGAGATGTTGATCCGGACATTATCGTAGGTGTAAATACAATTACCCTGGTCGGTTACGAGAATATCATAAACTCCTGAAGAAAGGTTCTCTATAGTAATGGTATCCGGTAGGAGACCGGCTGTTTGGAAATGAATTCCACCATCGATACTGTAACGTATAGGTGTGTTCGTTCCGGTTATGGCAAGCATTATTTTCCCGTTATCCATTCCGTCGCAAGAGGCGTCCGCAGCGGATAACAACTGAACCGACAAATCTCCTGCAGACTGATTTATAACGGCTCTTCCGGTAGTTTCGCATCCCACATTATCCATAACCCAAACCTGATGGCTGCCGGAATTTATGCTTATGGCCACGGAATCACTATCCATGGGAACAAATCCCTGTCCTGCTATCCTGTACCTGTATGGAGCGGTTCCTCCGGTTATTTTCAGACTTAAGAGGCCATCTTCGAGGCAATCCGCATCTTTCAGGGTAGTGAAAGTTAAGTCTATTTCGTTTCCGGCATTTACCACCACTTCATTTAAAGCGTATTGGCATTCGGACGTATCGATAATTGAGATCCGGTACCTGCCGTTTGTAAAACTATTGCCGATAATTCCGTCTTCGGGAAGGGGAAGGGGGGCGTTTTCGTTTATTACATAGCGGTAAGGAGCGGTTCCGCCGTTCACAATAAGCTGTATAATTCCGTCAGCCTGGCCACAACCGGAAGCATCCGTAACAACCGCTTCCGCATTCATATCGCTGTTTACGGGGGTAAGCGTGATGGATTCACTGATGGAGCTGCTACATAAGTTGGAGTTTTTCTCACGCACATAAAAAGTATAATTTCCGGCACTCAATCCGGATATGGTTGCGATACCGTTTTGGTAATCCAGATCGTTATATGATGATTCTCCGTTAATGCTGTATTCATAAACTCCGCTTCCGCCGGTAACGACCATTTCTATACTTCCTGTCGAGGTGCCGCATTCAGGTTGTGAAATAACCTTAATACTACCCAGAAGAGGCATCTTATTCACATTGACGGTAAATTCAACTTCATTGACAGAGTGGCATCCGGAAGAATCCACCCTGCCTGCCAGGATGTATGTTGTGGTATCATAGGCCGTGATATATACACCTGAAACGGAATTTCCGGGAAGTTCCACGCCTGTATTTTTTTCGTATACGTAAACGGTTCCCACGTTATTGGTATCCGTAATAAAACGGGTCAATTCCAGGATGGATCCTTCGCATACGGTCGTGTCGGCTTTACCGGTTAATTGCAGATATGGGGTTTCCCTTACCGTAACATATATGTCGGTGGCACTTAGGTTGCGCTGTTCGGGGGTTCCTGCGAATATCGTATAACTTGTGGAGAGAGAAAATCTGCCCGGTCCGCGGAAAACAATCCTGATGCTGTCTTCTTCCGCAGACCATTCGCTTCTGCCTTCCAAAGGTATACGTACCGGAAGGGTACCGGACGATCCGTCAAGAGGGTTAATTCCATAAGAATAATAGGCCATATCAGGTGCGGTTGTATAGATGACCGTATCGCCCTGGCAAACTTCTTCTTCTCCGAAAAGGGTGACGATCGGGATTACGGCATCATTACAGAGGACATCTCCATAAATAATAGCCAATAACTGGTGTCCTACAGAAGCAGGAATATTTGCATTGACACGAACCAGGAACGTAGAATCTTTATTGATATTAACTGTTGTGTCTTTGTATGAATAAACCCATGTATCGGCCGGATCCAATATTCCGTTATTGTTTTCATCGATATAAAAATCGACATCCACGATATCGCCTTCGTAGAGATCCGTTAAAGCCTTTATTGCATACTGGCCTTTCCATGTATTATTGCTCATATGTCCGGTACTTACACGACCTTCTTCCGGCAGAATCGCATATTCGTACCATTGTATGGTAACCGAAGGATATTGTCCGGCATAGGTCTGATAGAAAGTACACTCGTTATCAGGAGGCGGTAATGTGGCACAGGTTAATTCCGTTTTATGGATGATTTCCATATAAAGCAGAACCTCTTCACAATTTGTATTTTTTGAAACTTCGATCTCTACTTCGAATGAGATAGGCGTTCCGAGGTCGCTAACCTCAGTAAGGGACAACATCCATTCAATCCCTTTATCATCGATAATAGAAATCTCAGGTTCCACTCCGGTGAAATTATTGGAAGAATTCACTTCTCTAAAAGAACCCGGGATAAGTTTCATACCCGGAGGAACAAGGAAATAGATAGAATCATTCTGGTGGGGAAGATTTTCCGTCACCGTGAAAGTCGTGCGCCAGATTATCGTATCGGAAGTATTGTTTGAAACCACAATACTGTCTGTAACAAAATTGTAGTCGAAACTGAGCCATGTCTCTAACTGGTATTCGGCCGGATCCGACAAATTAATATCAAGCTTGAAAACGTCAGAAACTACTTGTTCCTGTTGAATGGAAGATATGCCGCATGCGCCTTTGGCATCGAGCAGGAACAGGAGATCCGCCCCGCCGAAGGATCCGCACTCGGGATTAACGGTGAACCTTACCAGCATGGAGTCATTATAATGTAAAGTAAAAGTATCGGCAGGGATGGTTGCATAAAAATATTCTAGTACTGTATCCACGAGATTCATAGGCTGCCATTCCGTATCGGGGGCATCGTAAGGATATTTGTATTCGACATTATTTACTTTTATAGTAGTAGATTTATGATCGGCCAGCGTAACCATAATATCGGCTAATCCGCCTTCTCCCGTGGATTTGATTTTCAACACATAGGCCGTGTCTTCACAAGCGATCTGAGGAGTTGAAGGTTGTGAAACAATGGAGATATCTCCTTTGGCAGGCAATGGGAGTATGAGCAGGTCGATCGTATCCCTTATCAGTCCGCACACATCAGTTTGCACTCTAAGCTCTAAAGAAACATAGTTATTTTGCTGATCGGAGGCATTGGGTATATAAGTAACCCTGCGAAGTTCTCTAACACTGGTTATATTTCCCTGGTCGGAAGGAGAGAATTGATTGAGTCCAGGTTCATATATTCCCTGTGCATTCTTTTTAAACCATCCGAACCAGCTTATACTTTCAATCCCTTCCATGACCGGTGTAATGTTAAATACTTCCGGATAGCAGGCCGACATACTATTTCCTATGTCCAGGGTAGGTATTTGTTGTATTCTAACCGTAACCGCTTTCCGGTTTCCGGGTTGATTTTCGCAATATTGGTCACCTTCAACGGCCACATAAAAGAGAGTATCGCGTGTTACCGCCGTGGTGAGGATATCCGTTACGAAACGGGAGCCGGTTTGCAATACCGGGGCATCCGGGTCAGTGGAAGCATACCATTTAAAGACCGCTCCGTTCACGCCGGTTGCGGTGGCCGTTAAAACGGCGCTGTCTCCCGAGCAAATATTCCTGTCCTGGGCCGTTATCATAGTTTCCGTAGCCTGAGGATGTATCGTTAAAGTCACTGAAGCTCTGGTTTCACTTCTGCATTGAAGCGTATCGTCGGATATTGCTTCGGCATAATAGGTTTTGGTTGCGAGGCTATTAGTAGTGAAGCTGGTGACAAACGGGTTGTCCGTACTTAAGATATTGCCGCCTGTGGCCGCATCGTACCAGTTGACATTTACTAAAGAGGAAGGAGTGGTGGAAGCAGTAAGGGTAAAATCTTCTCCGGAACAGATATGCGGATCGGTAACCGGTAATATGGTGATTTCCGGTAATGTTTGGGTAGTGATGGTAAACGAAATACGGTCGGGGCTTTCACAACCATCCACAGTGCTTCTGATGACCCAGAATGTCGTATCTGCCATAATATTGGATATGATGGTATTTCCCAATGAAGTACCTCCGGTTACATAGGTAAAGAATTTATATCCAGTACCGTCAACCGCATTTAGAAGATCGATATTTCCACCATAACAAGCAATAAGGTCCTGTGGAGTGGCATTAGCCGGAATGGGAGATAAAGTCACGGTTACCGCCGTACGGGCTGCTTCACAATTACCGTTGCCCTGTGCGGCATAATAGGTTTTGCCATTTTCCAACTCGGTATCGAGAGGCAGGATAATATTACTGTTTTCTGTCTCATACCAAACAACTCCGTATCCAGAAACGGCAATATCAGCCAGTATTCCCGTTCCGCAGAATGCCTGATTGGGTATTGCATACGGAGCTTCGGCGCTTTCAATTGTAATCTGTACCGGAGTCCTGACGGTACTTTCGCATCCGGTAGTCTTGCCGGCTGCATAATATGTTCCTGTTCTCAGGAGAGTTTCCGGAGACAACAGTTCCGGTCCGGTTGCCGACGAGTACCAAACGATGTCCATATATTCCGGCACTCTGATATCTCTTATCATGGCACCGAAACAGAAATCCTGATCCGCTATTGTGGGTGGATCAATGGTGGCGTTCCACGAGATGGTAACCGGAGTACGTTCCGCGCTTTCACAGCTTCCTGCCCGGCGTGCGGCATACAACGTACGTAACGCGCCTATATTTGTGTTAACACTAAAAGTATCAGTACCTGTTGCCGTAGTATACCAGACTATATCTTTCAGGAAAGGAAATAATTCGGAAAGGGTAAGGTCTCCGTTACAATATTGTACGGAAGAAGGAATATCCGGTCGCGCGATTTCCAATTCCTCTTTGATATTGACTTTGACAGCAGAACGTTTTTCACTTTCGCAGTCATTGTAATACTGACTTGCATAATAGATTTTCCCATCTTCCAGTGAAGCGTTCAGGGATAACGGAGTACCGCCTTCCGCGGTTCCATACCACAGGATATCTTCTCCCTGCGCTTTAAGATCGGCGATAGTTGCCGGTTCACAAAATTCCTGGGGAGTGCTTACCGTAGGAGGTAGTATCCGGGGACAATCATTGGCTGTGATCAGGATCGTTACCCTTGCCGTATCGCAGGGAATACCGGATCCTTCCACACATAATTCATAGAGGAAGAAATCAGGACCATAATAATCATAATCGGGCAGATAAGTGAAGGTCCCGTCATTATTCCCAGTTAATTCTCCATATTCAGGTCCGGTTACAACGGTAACGATAGTCACTCCCGCCGGGTAGATATCATTTAATAAAATGCTGTTCCCAGTAGTTACGGTAAGAGCCTCGTATTGCCTTGTTGTATAAGCGTCCGGTGAAGCGATGATATAATCATTGTCTATGGTGTCGAGTACATGGATCGTTACCTGGGTGGAATCACATAAACCATTTCCATTACAAATACGGTAAGTATAGAAATCCATGCCTGCAAATCCGGGATTCGGATTATAAGTAAATGTTTCATCCGCCGCATTATAAACAAGCGAACCGTGAAGCGTGGAAGCGATCATTTGCGGAATACCTAATGTTCCGCCGTCCGGATCGATATCGTTGGCTTTAACATTCATGGAGGTAACAGGAGAATTCATCCTGGTTACGTAATGATCGGGCATTGCTACAGGCGGACGCGGATCCCCTGAAGGATCATCCAGTACGGTAATGATCAGGAAAGCCCTGTTGGTAAAACCACATTCATTCCGGACAACATACAGGATCGTATCTTTACCGGTAAAATCCTGATCCGGAGTATAATAAAAAACTCCGTTTCCATTTATGCTGATACTTCCGTTTTCAGGAAGAGAATGATCATTTAATACGAGAATACCGTTTTGATAATCAAAATCATTATCAAAGATATTGCCTGTTACATCTATATTCTTATAAGTATACACGTAATCATCCGCAGCCGTAACAAAATCCGTTTCAAGCCTGATTCCGATTTTTTCCAATGTTACGATACATCCGTTAGCATCTGTTACCGTGATCTGGTAAATACCGCTGGACAAATCTTCAATTCTTACCTCTCCGGCACCCACAACCGGGATTTCGATATTACCTCCGTTGGAGATGTTATAAGGTCCGTTTCCGCCCCCTATCTCCAGGATGATTTCACCACCGGATGTGCCGTCGCATGACGCGTCGGATTTACCTGTCAGGTTCGCGAATAATCCACTGCTGTTGGATAAAGTGATGGAATCGGAAATAATACATCCCGCTTCATTTTTAATCCATACCTGATGCCAGCCGGCAGTTACGCTTTCGGTAATCGTATTGGTGGTAAAAGGGCGCCAGTCTTTACCGTCCAGCTGATACCGCCAGGTGTGTCCGTCTGTTGCAGGGTTGATCGAAATTTCAAGTATCGCATTGGTATCACACCTTGCCGGCGCCTGTTCCGCAAGGGCCAGGCCAATGGTGGAATTATCGGCGGGTACGGTCACCTGAATGGAAGGAGAACAGATCAGATCCTCATCCTGTGCGCTTATAATATATTCACCCGCTTTATAATTACCGATATTTCCATCCGCTGGGATCTCCAGGAATGGACCACTGTTTCCTACGCGATACAATACTTTTCCCTGTCCTCCGGTAACATGAATTCTTATATTACCGTCTTCTTCCAGGCAATCGCTGGCAGGTGTTACGGATGCCGTAAGATAAAGGCTGTTTACATTGGCTGTTACTTCAATGGGATTACTTACCGCTGGCGGGCAATCCTGAGCCTGGGCATCCCACAAATAAATCGTATATACGCCGGCCCTGAAACCTTCAATAATTCCGTCATCCGGTAATACGAACCGGTTATCCGTGCCGGTAGTATCCACACTGTATACATAATTCCCGCTTCCTCCCGATGGAACAATCTTTATTTTTCCGGGAGCACCTTCCTGTACACAAACCGGCTGAGTGATGATATAAGTAGATAAAATAGCGATGGAAGACTCGGTATCCGTTCCTATATGAATATCGTTCAATTCGAAAGTACATCCGTCGGAATAATTAAATATGATATTGTAAGTTCCTGATGCCAGACCGGAAATATAGATCATGTCGTTCACCGGACTTCCGGCAACAGGATAAGTAACTCCGTTAATGGTATATGATTCGGGGAGATCATCCAGGGTTCCTTTTACCGTTATACCTCCGCCTGAGGTGCCGTCACATTTGGCGTTCAGTATTTCGGTCAGCACCAGCGGATCCCTTTCTGTTAACGGGATAGCGATTGTGCCTGAAACCATACAATTCCGGGCATCTCTGATCTCTACGGTATGGATACCGGCTACAGCACTGAGTATAATAGAATCTCCCAGGAATGGGATATAGTTCGTATAATCTAATTTATAACTATAATCCGGCGTTCCTTCCCCGACTTTTATTTTAAAAGTTCCCGGTTCGGCGCAGGTGGCTTCGGACAGTAAGCTCAGGGTGATATCGATACCCATATCAGCCTGTACCCGGGCGATAGTGGAAGCGGTACATCCGGTTTGGTCCTGTACCATGATCATATAATCTCCGGCTGCCAAATCAGGGATTATATTGTTTGCAGGCAGGGCTCCGTATTCTCCGCTGTTACCGATCCGGTAGAGGTAGGGAGCCGTTCCGCCGCCAATGATCATTTGGATAGTTCCCGTAGAATCAGCGCAGGAACTGCTGTTTGTGGAAACGGTTTGGAGAGTCAGGTCGCTTTCCGTCGGGGATAAAGTGATCCAGTCACTGATCGCCGGCGGACAAGCTAATGTGGCTGCATCCCGCACAAATATCCGATAGGTGCCTGCCGGAAGATTACTGATGATTCCGCTGCTCTCCAGAGGTCTATAGGTGTCGTTTCCATTCATTTGGAATTCATAATTCCCGCTGCCACCGCTTACGCCTAATCTTATACTACCACCGTTACCGGTACAACCGGGCTGGGAATTAATGGAAATTACTTCGATTTTTATATCAGGTGTTTTGGCGGAATTAATGGCGATATTGTCAAATTTTGTTTCGCAACGGTTTATATCCTGTATGAATAAGGTATAGTATCCTTCAGCGAGATTATCGATCGTGAAAGGATTTTCAGTGATATCCACGAATGTGCCGTTATCTATCCGGTATTGCAACGGTGTATTTCTTCCCGTGACGGTGACTGTGATTTTACCGCCTCCGGTCCCGTCGCAACCGGCATCTTCGGTTTCGATATTATCAACATGTAAGTCATTATCCCGTAGTTGGATATAGATGCTATCCATGGCGATACACCCGGTGGCATCTTCCACATATATGGTATGGTTGCCGGACGCGGCAGGAATACTGACGGAATCACCGGCAAAGTTTACATAATTCCCGCCTGCTAAATAATAGTTGTAATTAGGTGTGCCGCCGGAAATTTTAAGTTTTACGGTGCCGTTGCTTTCACATGTTGCTTCATTTTCCTGGGTCAGGGATATTTGGAGTCCTCCGACACTTTCGATGAATACTTTATCGGCGAAGATCTCGCATTCATTGCTGCCTGTGACGGTAACCGTGTAAATTCCGGAAGATAATCCCGTAATTAAACCGTCAGCCGGTAATGTCGTAAAGGAAATTTCATCATTTAATTTGTATTGATAGGGTGGGGTGCCGCCTGAAACCTGTACTTTCAGGGAACCATCATCGGCGAGGCAGTCACCGGCAGGATTTGATACGATCTTCGCAATAAAATCAGTATTGTAAGGAGTAAGGCTTACCGGGGCGCTTTTTACAGTAGGACAGGCAAGATGGCCGGCATCCCTGACATATACTTCGTATACGCCGGCTTCAAGATCTGTAATAATTCCATCTGTAGGCAAAGTAAAGAATTGAGAGCCACCGTTAAAGTTATATTCATAGTTCCCACTTCCTCCATATACCACAATCCGGATACTTCCCGTCGGAGTCTCACAATCAGGTTGTGCCACTACATTTACTCTTCCTATATTCAGGGAAGATTCTTTGGATAAATTAATGTGAATATTTTCATATCGAACGTAACAGCCATTGGCGTCATGTATTTCAATGTCGTAACTTCCTACGGATAATCCGGTTATTATCGTATTACCGTCGGTAAAATATTCGAAGTTAACCCCATCGAGAGTATACCTGAGAGGGGTCGCGTCGGCGGTAATATCCAATATGATACTTCCGTTTCCTATTCCGTCGCAGGTAGCATCCACAGGGGTTACTTTATTGATCGCTAAATTAATATCGACCTGATCCACATAGAAAGTATCGGAAGTCATACAACCGTTGGCATCTTTTACCCTCATAAAATTAGCTCCGGGATAAGCATAGCCGGACATTGGATTTACCGTTACCGTTTTCCATCCCTGCCCATTGAGTTGATAAGTATAAGGAGCAACCTGGTTGTCGTAATTTAATATGGTCAATTGTCCTCTTCCCAGTTCGTTGCAATCGGCATCTTCAATAGCTTTTACTTCGATTTCTATTCCGTTTGCCGCCTGCACCAGGATTTCATCAACGGCAAATATACATCCTGTCGAATCGATGACCGTAACATGATATTGTCCGTTCCCGAATTGGTTTCCTATGATTCCGTTTTGCGGTAAAGCGGTAGCCGGACCGTTGTTTATGGTATATTGATAAGGAGCATACCCGCCGTTTGGAATAATTTGTATCGTTCCGTCGGTACTGGTACAATTTCCTGCATTGGTAACAACCGCCCTGGCAGTCAAACTGCTGTTGACAGGAGTCAGGGTAATGGGTTCACCGACAGAAGCCGTACAGGCCGACATCTCTTTATCCCTTATATAGATGGTATAGCTTCCGGCCGGAAGTCCCGTAATAATAGCTTGTCCATTGTTGATTATGAGGTCTTTATAGGGATCATCATTTAATCTGTATTCATAATGTGTGCTTCCTCCCTTATCGAGAACGGATACCCAGATAGATCCGGTATTTTCAAGGCAATCGGGCTGTGAAATAACCCCGATGGAACCGATATCCGGCATATCTTCTACACGTACGGTCAGTTCGATCACGTTTAGGGACTGGCATCCGTTGGGCTCACTTTCGGCTTTTACCAGGTAAGTTATGGTGGCCGAAGGTGAGACATAAACTTTGGCTCCTCCGGCGTTATCGCCGATTTTGATACCAGTTTCTTTGTCATAGAAAGAAATTACGGTTCCGGGCAGTTGATTGGTATCCCTGACAAATTGGGTAAGCTCGGTTGTGGCTCCTATACATATACCTACCGTATCGGGGCCGGTTAATGCCAGATAAGATCCCTTATTAACATGGGCATCGAAATTTACGGGTATCAGACGTGTATTTTCACCCGAAATTCCCGGAACGGAATAGACCCAGTTGATCCTGAAATCCCCTTGTCCCGGCCATACGAGCCGGATGGTATCTTCCGTACTTGAAAATTGTGCCCTGCCCTCCAATGGAATACGACGTGGAGTAGCGCCCGACAGCGCGTTGATTTTGGTTACGGCAAAAGAGTAATCTATCTTATCCGGAGCCGTATAATATAAAGTCGTATCTCCCTGGCATACTATTTCGGGACCGTTGAAGGTCACAATCGGATAATTCGATTCCTCACATAATGCATACCCTTTAATATGCGCCAGTAACTGATATCCGGGTACGGTTGTGATCGCATTACTTTCGTCAATTAAAATAGAGAATGGATTTCCGTTAGAAATATCGGAAGTGATATATGGAAGATGATACACCAACGTATCTCCGGCATCACTTATGTTATTATTATTCCTGTCTATATAAAAATCAATAAAGAGGGTGTCGCCGGCATAAAAATCGGTTAAAGCCCTGAATCTAAAACTTCCGAACCATTTCTGGTCCCTGATATAACTTTCCGGGGTTTGTAAAATATCCAGTTCATATTCGTAACGGCTAACGTTTACGGTAGGATAGGACCCACCCCGTAGCAGGTTAATCCCGCATTTGTCGGCCCCGCAATAGGCGGAATCTACAATATAAACTTCGTTATAAAATCTGTATTCCCCGCAGGGAGCATCTGTGGTAATAAATTTAAATTCCCAGCTGATTTGATCACCATCCGATAATCCCGGACCTATGGGCAGTGTATACTCTATCCCATATTCGTCGTCTATAGTTTCCAGATCAGCAAAATCAGGCGCGTTCAGTAGGGGTGTATATCCGTTTTCAACAGGGAGAAACCCTTTGGGCAGCAATGCAACCATATACTCCGATCCGTTCGTAATATATCCGGCATGAGAACTGGTATCCCGTAAGGTATAAACGGCTGTCCATGTGATGGTATCCCCGTCACGTACCGTGACGGAACCCGGAGCGAAAGTATTCCCGATTTCGAATTCGAATTCGGAGGCCGCATCCCAGATCGTAAGAAACGGATCGGTCTCGCTTTCCTGTTGTACAATAGGATCCGTACCGCAGACACCGTATGCATCTAAATAAGCTTTGTAAATATTGCCGCTGAAAAATCCGCATTCAGCAACGGCTTCTATTTGTACCCAGACGGAATCGCCGGAAGCAAGAGAAAAGCCGTCCGGGAAATTCCAGATATAATATTTATTATCCGATGTAACGGTTTTATCATCGAGTAGTACGGAAGTTCCTGTTTCATACGGATATTTATAATAAGCGTTCTTAACCACCAGATAGGAACCGTCAACGTCTTCAAATGTTACTTTAAGCCCTGTTAAATCGCCTGCATCGGTCGCTTTTATTTTAAAATCGTATACCGTATCTATACACATGTCCTGGGGAGTGACGGGCTGGGATATGAGCTCAAGACTGGCAGAGGTGGGTAAAGGAAGAATAGTGAGGTTAACCGTATCTCTGACGTAACCGCAAACAGTTGTTTGTACATCAAGCTTCAGGCTTATTTTCTGGGTAGACCTGTCGGCTTCGTTAGGAGTATAGGTTGTAACGGGAACGGCGGTTACATCATGATCTTCCGACTGGGGAGAAAACTGGGGGCTTCTGAGTGCTCCGCTGGGATCATACCAGCCATACCATTGCATGGGAAACGAAAGGCCGGTGATCTCCGTATTCAACCTGAAACTCTGAGGATAACAAAGGGCCGTATCAGGAGTTACCGTAATATTGACGGTTGGCATCTGGTTGACGGTAACCACTATTCTTTTGCGTTGTCCGGGTAAATTTTCACAATAATTAGATCCGGAAACGGACACGTAAAAAGAGGTATCATGCGTAAACGTGGCAGTCAGTAGTCCCGGTCGGAAATTATTTCCCGTACCGATCACGGTTGCCCCGGCGTCATCATTGGCATACCATCGTATGTCAGGATTAGTGACGCCTCCCGGAACCGTAACGGATAAAACAGTATCGCTTCCGCTACATATCCACATATTATCAGCTGTAATTAAACCGGCGGTACTATGCGGGTTAACCGTAACTGTTGCCGCTGCTCTTGATATACTGGCGCAGGAATTGGCGGAAACGGCTTCGGCGTAATAGGTTCTGGTTACCGGAGCGGAAGTAGCAGTGATTACGGTCGTATAAGGATTCTGGGTGGAAATTGGTTCGCCTCCGGTCGCATTTTCATACCACCTTATGGTGGTGCCGTTTTCGAGTTGGGCCGTGATCGTGATGGTTTCACCGGAACAATAAGTTTGTACCGGCGAATTGATAACGGGTATGGCCGGTGGAGTTTCTACCTGTACTTCAAAGGAAGTACGGGGATCGCTTTCGCAACCGTTTTCAAGACGGGAAACCCAATAAGGCGTATTGGAAGTAATGTGGCTGACAGAAGTATTGGCCAATGGTTCTCCTCCTGTTCCTGCTTCATAGAAACGATAATCATTTCCTCCGGGAACAGCATCTGATAAATCAATAGTCCCGTCATAACAAACCGATAAGTTCGTTGCCGACGGTGCTGCGGGTAAAGTCTTTACCTGTAATATAATATCAAAAGATTTACCCTCGCAGGAATTTCCTGAAGTGTTGGTGACAGGCGTAAGCGTATAAGTTACATTGATAGTACCGGATGTGCTGTTGGAAAGGGTTCCCGTGAATTCGGGACCTGAACCGGCTTCAAGACCTGTAATACCGGTTATATCTGCCGGTTTAGCCCACTGGTATATAGTATTCGGTGGAACAGTGTTTCCCGAACTGTCGGCAGGATTGATATGGAAATCCGTACCGCTGCATATTTCGGAATTTATTGTATAAGATACTGTGGCGACGGGCCTTATGGTTACTGTAATTTCTTTTGTCTGCTCACTGAAACATTGTACTCCGTCTACCTTTGACCTGACATAATAAATAGTAGAAGTATTGGGAGCTACCATAGGCCTGCCGTTTTTGAGAGGAACTTCTACGGTGGCTTCGGGATTGGTATAGAAATAGACACTGCTGTTTGCGGAGAGATCGGTAACGTAATCCGATAAATTTACGCTGTCTCCTTCGCAAATCACGGCATTTGTCGTGTTAAAAGTAGGGAAATCCAATACGGATATTTTGAATCTCCAGTAACAAATGGTAAAAGGATTGGTGGGAATAGCATAAAAATATTCCGGAGCTCCGTTTCCTACGGGGAAACCAGTGGTAGCCGTATAACGCGTGGCTCCATCCGGCGCTTTTCCGGTTTGAGGATCAACGGTATTATAAAAATTGACTCCGTTGGGGAAACTTCCGATAATTTCACTGTATGGAACTATGCCTCCGTTTTCTATACAGGTCCTGATATCCCGGTCGCTTGAACCCGAACTTTCACTACATTGTTCCGCGACTACAATCGAGATACGGGGCGGGTTTGGATTTGGATCGGACGTACAGGGATGTTTCAGATATCCGTAAATGAAACCTTTGTCGGAAAACGGAGTTCCCGTAAGGGATCCGAAGCCGCTTGAACTGCCGTATACGATCGCTTCAGGCTGACATTCATCGGAACTGGCCAGGATATTACAATCATCCGTGACGGTTACGCTGAACCGTAACCGGGCAAATAAAAAGTCTTTATTATCATCATACAGGGGAACATCGCCGATATCCCATACTATAGAACCGGCCGGACCCAGTGTGGGGTTGAAGACGCATGAATTTCCGGTAATGTCAAAATACTCTACCGATTTTATTTCTTTAAAAATTGTGGTGTACGGAATCGAAAGATTGATCAACAGATCGCGGAGGGGTTCATTTCCCTTGTTCCGGACCTCCAGGACATATTCTATTTCGGAGCCGGGATATACTTCGTAATTTCCGTCCTGGTCGGGTGGGACGGGTATCCCGTCCTTATCTTTGACCGATACGACGAGGTTATTGGCTTCGGGATCGGGAATATAGGCGTCCACGCCCATCACCATACAGAAGATAATATAGGTATCCTGTGTAGACCCGTACCTGAACCTCGTAGAAGTTTGGTTATTGGTGATCACGGAATTTCCGGCATTGGGGATATCGAACATCGAGATATCCAGACCGGTATTATTCCTTAGATTGGGATTCCTCGGATTTCCGCCGGTATAAATGGAACTGTTAAAGAAATTATTGGAGGAATTCTGGCTATGGTTCAAACGTATCCAGTTGGCATCCTGATGATCCCTGATATCGAAATAATCCCCGGGAATATCAAAATCGCCTTCGCCGGCCATTACCCCTAACTTCATATTGATATCGCCATACTGCCTGGTGCGGAAACCATCTACCGGAAGAGTGTGGCTTGTGGTTACACTCCCTGCTATGTAAGCATGTCCGTCAAACACGATGATATCGCGCCAGTTCATCTGGGCATTCTCATAGATCACCACCATACCCCAGCCGCCGTAATAACCGGTACTGCCTCCATTACCTTCACGCAGCGCGATATCGGCAACTGTATAGGTACCCATCCCATATCTTTTCACATAGTCGGTGATTTCAGCGTAAGCGGAATACATGCCTCCGTCAACGCTATTGTTAATGGGAGGATAATAGATATTTTGCGTAAAGTTTTCATCCAGGGCATTGATCTGGGTGTATTCGGTAGCGTTGGCATGTTTGAGATATACCACACTTTTGTCATAATTTTTGGTAACATTGATAACGGACTGGTATGTCCAGGTAATATCTGTAACCGCATAACAGCGGTTTAAAGCCGTATTATTTCCGTTTCTCTGAAAGCCGGTGACTTTCAAGGTAAAGTTTCCTTCTTCCGAATAAATCAGATAAGGTTCGGCAAGAACCGCTTCATTCAAACTGATCGAGGAAGTCGCAAGTGTTACTTCTTCACCACCGTTTATATTCACCGTGATTCCTCCTAAATTAGGTAAATAGCTGAACCGGTATGTATTTCCCTGATTTGATCCCGTAGGCGTAAATGTATAGTATACGGTTCGCGGGTTGGAGGAAGTCCGGGTAATGTTGAGGCGGTAATCAGTATTGGTAACGGCAATATTGGAGCTGCCGGTATTTCCCCTGAAGGTAAATACGTCATTGTCCTCCGCCATCGGTCCCGGAACACTTTTGGTAACCTGGAAGGTATTCGGGTAATTGCTCCCGGAACTCGGGTTATGGGCTCTTCCGGTCCAATACAATCCGGCATAGAGAATTTCCGTACACTGGTGTTCCAGGATTGTATTCCCTTCATTACCGGGAAAAACGAGGTCAGCCGAAGAAGAATTAAGGGTATTTACATCTCCGTCGATATCCACATAGATCATCTGTTTATTACCGTTATTACTCGTAGAATCATAGGACTGCATGGTAATATTGGTATTCCCGAGCATGGTATAATCGCCTTTAATGCTGTATATCTGTCTTCCGGGTGTATAATCGGATTCCCTTGGAGTAAACGGAACCCTCACCTGTGAAAATATCGGCTGGGAGGAAAATAAAAAAAAGAGGAGGATGAATAAAGTTTTGGGTAATTTTTTCTGTGTAAATAAAATGTAGAAGTTATTCATTATGATATGGTATTTTAATTCGGAATGGATAATTGATATAAGACGGTTATAGGAGATTCCCCCGCTGTAACGGTTCTCTCTGCTTTGCTACGAAGACAACTGTCGGTTGCATTTCCGCAGATATCGTATGTAAATAATAACTGGACATATTCCAAACTTGGGAAAATGTTTAAATCTTCAAGGTTGAATTGGATATAGTCCTGAACACTTTTTATGGTGATGGTGATCATTTTAATATCCTGTATTAATCGGTAATAATTATCGTCTTCTTTGATGATGGGATAATCTTTGCCGTTGATTTCCAATACGGTCGGTGATTCGAAACCGAATCTTGATATCCCTTCGGTCGACAATGTCAGGGTCGGCTGAAGCTGATATAATAAATTGTAAAGTTGAGGGTTATTGTGCACGGCTGACGTAGTGGAAATGAAAGTAATTTCACCCTCCAAACGACCGGAATCCGAAGGAAAAAGCCCGCCCAAAGAGTGGGCCGAAAGATTTCCGGATATGAAAAATATCAATACGTATAACAATAAAATCTTATTATTAACTTTTTTTAATAAAAAAAACTCTTTCATAAATTCAATTATTTATTAATGACAAATAGATTATTTCCGTTTTTGGATAAATTTAAATATTAATAAGCGGTACTTTCGCTTCCGATCAAGAGGGTGTTTATAGCCATATCTAAGATATTGCGCCTGTTTTTTAGAAAAATGATATTAACTTCAATAAAACATAATATTAATGGCAAAAATAAGAATTTCCGGAATAAATCATTTAAAATCTATTGTAAAAAAAGTTAAAATAAGGACATGGATCAATAGCTAAATTATTGATATTTATATAAATTAACAAAAAGATTCACTTTTCATCTTCCAATTTAATAATATAATCAATAAAGTATCGGATTATGCAATAAAAAGGTCGGATTATAGAATTTTTCATTCGATACGAATATATTTTTATTGAGATCTTTACATCCTTTATTTTTCATAATCTTCCGGATTTATATATTTAAAAAATAATATTAAATATGAATGTCGATAAAATCACCGGTACATAAATTTTTGGAATCCTTTGGAATAATAAGATCTGATTTTCCCGTCTTTTTCCGAACGGATAAAATAAGCCTCATATTCCGGGTGCCGGCTCAAAAATTGTAGGGATTTATCCATTCCCATTACCATAAAAGCGGTGGCTAAAGCATCCGCTTCCACACATTTTTCAGCGATCACCGTCACACTCAATAAATTATGTGATACCGGATATCCTGTTTCAGGGTCAATGGTATGGGAAAAACGCATTCCTCCTTTTTCGTAATATTTCCTGTAAGTTCCGGATGTGGCAACGGATCTGTTTGTAAGTTGTAATATGGTTTGCACTTGTCTCCCGGAATCGGCAGATTCTGTGGGCTTTTCAATCCCGACCAGCCATAACTCACCTTCCGGCCCTGATCCCGATGCCCGTATTTCTCCTCCGATATCCACTAAAAAAGAGTTAAGGCCGCGTTCTGTTAATAAACCGGCTATCAGATCTACCGAATAACCTTTGGCAATAGCATTAAAATCGATTTCTATCTTTGGGTTTTCCTTGATTAACACGTTATTGATGATATTGACTTTGGTATAACCAACCAGTTGCATTAGGCTGTCAATGGTTTGTTTAGTCTGGGAATCTGCACTTTTACTTCCGAATCCCCAGGCGTTCACCAGGTTCCCGACGGTAATGTCAAAGGCTCCGTTCGTAAGTTGGGAAATCTTCCGCGCGATAGTGAAAATCGTTTTAAAGTGTTCGTTCAAAGTTACCGGTTCATTCCGGTTAATTTTTGAAATAATGGAATTTTTTTCCCACAGGGAAGCGGTTTTTAAGAAATCATCCAGATACTGTTCAATCTCCTCATGTGTAACTAATGTATCGTGAGCCATATAAATGATACTATAATAAGTGCCTTGTGTAAATCCTTCCATTTTAATTTCTTTTGGCTTCTCTGGCGTAGAGATAGCATATTGTATGAAAGTGAAAAAAACGGACAGGCTTATAACAAATCTTTTCATGATGAAAATCTAAATAATAGGGATCATTTATTCTGCAAAAGTCGTTTATTTTTATTTGCGAACCCGATTTTTGGAAAATTATTTTAAATAGTAACCAATTTAAAATGCCGAAAAGCTTCTATGTTAATTTCCGTTGATAACCAGTTTATAGCCTACACCTTTTACGGTAACGATCTGTATGGACGGATCTTTTTTTAAATACTTACGTAAATTTGTCAGGTATGTATCCAGGCTTCGGGAGTAAATAATACCACTGCTTCCCCAGTTTTCTTCCAGCAAAATATGACGTTCTACAATATTGCCGTGTTGCATGCATAAGGCGTAAAGGATCGCATTCTCTTTTTTATTGAGCTGCACAGTTTCGCCAAATCCACGTAGTTCGTTTTTGTCGGGATCAAATGAAAATTTCCCGAGAGAAAATGTATTATCGGGGATATTCTCCTGCTGATTGTTCTTTTGTAAATATCCATCTTTTTTTCTTGAATATTTTTTATAAAGAAGTCCCAAACATATTAATATGACGAGTGTGATAAGGATGGTGAAAATCAATATTCCGGGCATGGCGGCGAAAATAACTCCCGGTGTAATATGCAGGATTGCCCGGACCGCTTCCGTATTTGAAATTTCCGAAACCAATGTGGTTTCCGGTTTTATTTCCGGACGTGGTTCATCCTGAAATAACGAGGATTCGATCACTTCCCCGGTCTCGACGTTATACCTGTCAATCACGAAAGATACGGCAATATTTTTGTCATGCAGCATACCTCCGAATAAATCGGCCAGACAATATATATTCATCGGGACCATATTTTCCCGTATATCCCAGAAGACCCGGTTCAGGAATTCCACGATCGAATGCCCGGACATATTGTTGTATACAATGGTATCGGCATCATAACATTTCCTTACGATCGTGATCTCTTCATTTCCGCAACTTTGGATCGTAACGCCGCCGGGATTTACGATATCCACAACAGGTATCCTGTAGGTCTGCTCTTTCTGGTATGCAAGCTCAAAGGCATCCTCAATTTCCGCCATAATATGCCGGTATTTCATTTTATAGGCATCATAAAGCCAGGCCGATTGTAAAATGATTACGGAAATAACCCCGATTATCAGTATAAGAAGACGGTAATGATATTTTCTATGTAAACCCATATGCAAATATAGAGATAAATCACGCTATGTTTTATTACGTTATGGCAAAAATATTTAGTTTTTAATATTATGATAATCAATTGTGTAGATATTTATTTGACGTAAATAAGACCATTATTTGACATTGTTTGCCGTGTCCTGAGAAAGATTTGATAATCACACTACCATTATTTGAAATAAAAAGCCATTTCTGCATTGTTAAACACGGGATATTTGCCCTGTAGTTTTTGCCACAGCTTATTTCCATAGATATTATAAAAAATATGAAGAATAGAAATTTATTAAAATCACTGACTGTTATCTTCCGCGTAATACAGGGAATTACCTTTGTCTTTTCCGGCTTTGTAAAAGCAGTAGATCCTTACGGATTCGCCCTGAAAATCCAGGAACATCTTTTAGTTTTCCATCTGGATATCTTCTCTTTTTTATCCATGCCGGCTTCATTGGGACTTTGCGCATTGGAATTGGTTTCAGGATTGTTGCTTTTATTAGGATTATTCCCTAAATGGAATTCCAGGATAATCCTGCTGATTATGGTATTTATGACGATATTGACTTTCTATCTGGCGCTCACGAATCCTGTGGGAGATTGCGGTTGTTTCGGAGACGTTATCATCCTGACCAATTGGGAGACTTTTATCAAAAATATTTTTCTCCTGGTATTTGCTGTCTTTTTATTTTTCCATTATAATTTGATTACACCTTTATTCACATCTAAATCGGAAAAATGGGTTTTAGCCTATATAGTGATATTTACTTCCGGTTTGCTTTTCGTAAGTTATTATTATGACAATGTTGCCGATTTCAGGGGATACGGGACCGGTGCCGATCTTCCGGAGAAAATGATTGTGGAAGAAAGTAAAAAACCGATTGAGCAGATTTACTTTATCTATGAAAGGAATGGTGAAAAGAAAGAATTTGATTCCGGAAATTACCCATGGCAGGATAGTTCATGGACATTTATCCAGAGGATTACGAAAGAGATAAAGCCAGGCCAGACTCCGGAAATAAGTGATTTTTCCATAGGACAATATATTTTCAATGATGAGATGACCAGGATCGTCGATCAAATTAATATTACGGAAGAGGTTCTTCAGGATACGAATTACGTTTTCCTGATGATCGCTCCGTTTCTGACGGAAATAAAAGGAAAAGATATCATTAAATTCGCCGGCATCGCTGAATATGCCTCGAAGTATGGATACCCATTCTTTTGCCTGACTTCTTCCCTGGAACAGGATATTGTCGCGGCCAAAAACGGGATATTTCCCCAAATGAATTTTTGCGGTACTGATCAGAAAGCACTGCAAACTATCATTCGTTCTACTCCGGGACTGGTGTTATTGAAAAAAGGTATAATCATTCATAAATGGAGCCGCGTGTTGCTTCCGTCGCCGGAAGAGTTAGGTAAACCATTACAACAGCTGGAGTTTAGTAAGACGATAAAGGCATCTAAGAAAAACGCAAGGAATATATTGGTCTGCCTTCTTTTATTAATAATTCCTTTAGCGGGAATAAAATCGATAGAAATTTTCAAAAGTAATCATCTAAATTAAACAGTATGAAAAATTTTAAATTAATGGCATTATGTATGCTTACGTGTGGCATTCTGACAGGATTTCACGCAACCGCTCAAAACAATGATTTTGAAAAACAAAGCAATCGGATACGGGAAAGTGCGGGTCCGAAGATTGAGTTCGATAAGCTGGAGCATGATTATGGATCCCTTACCGAAGGTGATAACGGAGAAGCGGTATTTTCTTTTACAAATACGGGACAAGAACCTCTCATTATTACCAAAGTTCATGGCTGCTGTGGCGTAACCGTACTCGACTGGACTAAAGAACCGCTGGTTCCGAATATTACGGGCTTCGTGAAATTGCGGTATTTTACTTCCAGGATCGGAACAATCAATAAAGTGGTTACGGTAAGTACTAACGATCCTGAGAATCCGGTCATTCAATTGAAACTACGAGGGGAGGTCCGGAAAAAATCGGAGGAATAAAATTTTACACTGGCCGCATACCTGACAGCATGCGATGAATTTTCCGCATTTGAAAAAGCTACCGGACTGGAATCCCTGACGGAATTCAGGAAGTATGACGGATAGGAGAGACAAGTTCCGTAATTTAAAATGGCATTCGATTTTGAATGCCATTAGGCATTTCCGCTTGGTAAAGTTCACTCACAGGTTCACGTATGCCGTGAGGTATGCGGCCAAACCTTTTTATATTTGGGAGTTTACCGGACTGGAATCCCTGACGGGATTCAGGAAGTGACGGATAGGAGGAATAAGTTCTGTAAATCTTAAAAAATGTTATCGATTTTTGAATGCCGTTAGGTATTCCCGCTTGGTAAACTTCACTCACAGGTTCACGCATGCCGTGAGGTATGTGGCCAAATTGTGCCAGTCGGAGAATCCCTGACGGGATTCAGGAAGTATGACGGATAGGAGGAATAAGTTCCGTAAATTTAAATGTCATCCATTTTGAATGCCATTAGGCATTCCCACTTGGTAAAGTTCACTCATAGGTGTTCACGCATGCCATGAGGTATGTGGTCAAACCTTTCATATTTGGGAGTTTACCGGACTGGAATCCCTGACGGGATTCATGAAGTATGACGGATAGAAGGGGCAAGTTCCGTAAATTTAAAATGGCATTCGATTTTTGAATGCCGTTAGGTATTCCCGCTTGGTAAAGATAAAGTTCAATCACAGGTTCACGCATGCCGTGAGGTATGCGGCCAAATTGTGCCAGTCGGAGAATCCCTGACGGGATTCAGGAAGTATGACAGATAGAAGAGACAAGTTCCGTAATTTAAAATGGCATTCGATTTTGAATGCCATTAGGGATTATATTCCTTATGAGCTTTGGTTATCCCATATTTCTTCTTCTATATAATGTTGTATTTTTGCAATCAACTAATAACAGGTTAATAAGAATCTTTTAAGAGGGAATAAATATCGATGATACACTACTTTAATCCCGGGCATGAAACAGCCGTTTTCAATGCATCTCCGTATTATCTGCCTTCGGAAACCGTTTTGAAAATGCAGGATGACCTCTCTTTTTTGCCGGCATGGTATGCTGAGAAAGGAGACGCTGTGTTTCTGCCGGAAATAAAGGATCCCGGTTATTTTAAATTTCTGGAGAACTCATTTCCCGCTTTACCGTATCCCTCTTTAGCGAACAACTTGTCGGAAAGAAGCCGGGACAAAGTTTCGTGCTGGGGAATATCACCGCGGGCCATACATTATTTTGAATCACTCAATGAGAAATTCGGTCTGCAGTTGCAGGTGCCTTTATGGAAAGAAGAATATACTTATCTCAATAGCAGGAAATTTGCCCGGGATGTTCTGGCCGCTTTACAAAAAACGATAAACGGGATACCGGATCGGTTAATCCCAATTTTTTGCGATGATATAGATGAAATTGAGAAATTACTGACCTCGTCGGATGCTCCATTATTGGCTAAGTCGCTTTACTCTTCTTCGGGACGGGGTTTGCTTTGGTTATCCGGGAAACTGAAAGCCAAAGAACGGGAAGTTCTACGCGGGATGTTGAGAAAACAAAAGGAAGTTGCGATAGAATATGTTTTGGATAAACAACTGGATTTTTCCATGCAATTTTCATCTGATGGAAAAGAGATTTCTTTTGAAGGTTATTCTCTTTTTGAAACTACTCCCAAGGGCGCTTACACCTCTTCTTATCTTTACTCACAGGAAAAAATAGAGGAAACGCTGGCCGGGAAGATACCGTTGGAGGCATTGGAAAATATCCAACAGCAATTAATTCTTATTTTTAAAGATGTAATCGTGTGTCATTATGAAGGATGTATAGGGGTGGATATGATGATTTATAAGGATGAAGGCGAATACAGGATACATCCGTGCCTGGAAATTAATTTACGGTATAATATGGGATATCTGGGAGTGAAAATGTTTCAGCATTATATTAGTTCGTTATCCGTGGGTGTATTTAAGATCAATTACAATCCGGAAAAAAAAGGGGCTTATGATTACCATTTGCAGATGTGTCGTCAATTTCCCTTATCTATTGAGAAAGGGAAAATAAAAAGAGGTTACTTTCCGCTTAACCCTGTAACCAAAGAAACCCGCTATAACGCATTTGTTTCGGTTGAGGAATGTGGATAGTAATAAAATCTGGATTATTCATCAAAATGTAATAGGATCTTAAAATTGCCGAAATAATTCTTCTCTTTTTTTGCATTCGTAATTCAATTAAATAGATTTATGAATCCAATTAAAGAAAAAGTCAAAAGTTATTTTTGGAAAAACCAAAGCTTATTTCTCATTATTTTCTTTGCAAGCTTATTACCGTTGAATCTGAGTGCTTCGGATAGTAAATCCTATATTTATGGCAAGGTAAAGGATCAGACTACCGGTGAAGGATTGGCTTATGTTTACATTATAGTTCCCGGAACGACTATCGGTACAACAACCGACATGGAAGGGAATTATCAGCTATCGCTTCGCGAAGGGAAATATACGGTTAAAGTGACTTATATGCTCTATCAGCCGGAGGAAATTCCCGTTGAGATCCATGAAAACGAAGTGCTTCAAATTGACGTGGAACTGGTACCCGACGTGGAAGTGTTGAATACGGTGACGGTAAGGTCCACAAAAATGGTGAATACCGAAGAGTTTATTATCGCGGAAATGAAAGAGGCCCGGAATGTGGTATCGGGCATTTCTTCAGGGCAGATTTCCCGTACCCAGGACAATAATGCTTCGGAAGTGATCAGGCGCATTCCCGGCGTAACACTGATAGATGGCCGTTTTATCGCGGTCAGGGGATTATCGCAACGTTATAATAATGTATGGATCAATAATGGTATCGCACCCGGTGCGGAAAGTGATTCAAGGGCATTTTCCTTCGATTTTATTCCCAGCAGCATGATCGAGAATATCCTGGTTTATAAAAATCTTTCTCCGGAATTGCCCGCTGATTTTTCCGGTGGTTTCGTTAAGGTCACGACAAAGGATCTCCCCGTCCGAAATCAGATCAGTTTATCTTATGGTACGGGTTTTCGCACCCATTCAGTTTTCCGGAAACATTTCGGCTATAGCTACTCCGCCGGAGATGCTTTAGGTTTAGGAAGTATAAAAAGAAATCTGCCGTCTTCGTTTCCGGAAAACCTCAATGGGTTATCAGTATCGGATGCATGTGCCCTTACCCGGGATCTGAACGGAGAATGGAAACTCAAACGCCGTACGGCAATCCCCAACCAGTCTTTGTCTTTTTCATTAAATAATATCAAGAAGCTATCTGCGGTAACTATGGGTCAGACCGCTTATGTAAGTTACAGCTATCAGAATGATATACAGACGCTGCAAAATAATAGTTACGGAATTTATAATATCGATCGGGACGAATCATCATTTAGTCGTCAATATGCGGATACACAGTATGTTACTGAAGTGAAAACCACACTGGGATATAATCTTTCGTTTTTGGACGGTAAAGGTAACAAAATAGCTTTCAAAAACCTGGTTCAAAATACGGGTAAAGACGTGGTAACATTGCGCGACGGAATTAATTACAGTAATAATTACATTGAAAGATCCCGGGAGTTTCTTTACAGGAACCGCCTGACCTATGCGACCCAGGTGGAAGGTGCGCATCAGCTTAAAAAAGATACCAATCGTATCAACTGGACTGTAGGATATTCTTTTTTACGAAATAACGAACCTGACCGGAGGATTATGGATGCCCGGATGGATCAAAACGAAGGAAGTCCGTATTATGGCCGGTATAAATCCATGGATAATGATATCCGGCGGTATTTTCAGAAACTCAATGAACATGCCGTTTCAACTTCACTGAATTATGAACATCAATTTGAATTTAATTCCTTCAAACCTTCTTTGCAGACCGGACTTTACGGAGAGTATAAAAACCGCGGATTCAATGCCCGTAACTTCACTTATAAAAAAGGAATCAATCACAATCTGCCGCCGGAATATTTTTATCTTCCTTATGAAGGAATGATGGATCCCGCTTATATAAGACCGGATGGATTCTTCCTGGTGGAAAATACCGGCAAGGCCGATTCCTACCGATCCTCCAGTTTAATCGATGCCACCTATTTTTCCGTCAATCTTCCTTTTTCCGGTATTATACTGAATGGCGGTCTGCGTTTCGAGCACCGGTACCTTACTCTCGACAGTTATGAATCCGATGGTATCAAACCGGTAAATATCCGTCAACACCAATTTCATCTTTTCCCGGCCGCCAATCTTTCCTATTCGATAAACGACAAACATATTTTCAGGGCGATTTACGGCAAAACGGTCAACCGTCCGGAATTCCGGGAAATAGCTCCTTATGTTTATTATGATTTCGAATCTTTTTCTTATGTCGAAGGTAATCCTGATTTGAAAAATGCCTTGATCCACAACCTGGATTTCCGCTACGAATATTATCCGGCATCCAATGAGATGATCAGTTTCGGAGGATTTTATAAGAAGTTTATCAATCCTATCGAGAATACTTATTATGATGCGGGCGGACAGTTGCAATATACATTTATGAATGCCCATTCCGCATACAGTTACGGTATTGAACTGGATATCCGGAAATCACTGGACTTTATGAAATTAAAAAACCTGAGCCTGGTACTTAACGCATCCCTCATCAAAAGTGCGGTTATCTTCCCCGAAGAAAGTATGGAAATGAGCAGACCCATGCAGGGGCAGTCTCCATATATTATCAATATGGGACTTTTTTATGAAAATCCTAAATGGGATCTCAACTTCAGCCTTCTATACAATGTAATAGGAAAAAGAATTACGGCTGTGGGACAAACCAACCAAAACGCCAACGAGAATATCCCTCATACTTACGAAATGCCCCGTCATTCCCTGGATGCCACGATACAGAAAAAATTCGGAAAAGTCACGGTAAGTCTGGGAGCAAAGAATATATTAAATCAGAAAGTGGTCCTTTCCCAAATCGGGGAATATACGGTTGAGGGAGAGGTGCATGCATACAGCCAGAATACAAAAGTAATGAAACCCGGCGTTCAGCTCAACGCTAATGTTTCAATTAAAATCAATTAATATCATTAATTAAAGAAAAGAATGAAAACATTAATTCTAAACAAAAACAAAATGAAAATGAATGTAGAAAAAACTATCTTGATGGGTGTGGTTATTGTTTTGGTAATTGGCATGAACGCCTGTAATAAACCTGAAAATCCGGATAATAAAACAGTAGGGAATGCGGATTTAACCGGAGAAATTAAAGGACGCAAAACTTTAAGCGCCGATACGGTATATTTATTAAAAGGATTTGTTTACGTAACCGAAGGAGCGGTGCTGACTATTCCTCCCGGAACTATTATCAAAGGCGACAAATCTACCAAAGGAACTTTAATTGTGGAAAGGGGAGGGCAAATCATGGCGCAGGGAACCGCCAGCCAACCTATTGTTTTTACTTCGAACCAGCCTAAAGGACAACGGAATTATGGAGACTGGGGCGGTGTTATCCTTTGCGGAAAAGCTCCGGTAAATACGGCGAGCGGCGAATCCAAGATAGAAGGAGGACCCCGTTCCATGTTCGGCGGCGGAGCTTCTCCCAATCCGAATGACAATTCGGGAACACTGGCTTACGTTCGTATAGAATTTTCCGGAATAGAATACGGGACAGACAATGAGATTAACGGTCTTACCATGGGCGGAGTAGGTAACGGCACCACCATTCACCATATTCAGGTTTCCTATTGCGGCGACGATTCTTTCGAATGGTTCGGTGGAAACGTAAACGCGAAATATCTGGTTGCTTACAGAGGCTGGGACGATGAATTTGATACGGATAACGGATTTAGCGGGAAGCTTCAGTTTTTAGTGGGATTCCGGGATAAAAACGTAGCGGACAAATCCAAATCCAATGGGTTCGAATCGGATAATGATGCGAACGGATCCGGTAACTCTCCATTTACCTCCCCCGTATTTTCCAACGTGAGCATGTTCGGTCCCTATCTGTCACTCAAAGATACTAATCACATACCCACCGGCGGTAATGGTGATTTCCAGGCAGCCATGCATCTTCGCAGGAATACCAAGTTAAAAGTTTACAACTCCGTATTTACCGGATGGCCTGTAGGATTATTCATCGAGGATGGCGGTAAAGGCAGCGCGCAAACCAATGCCCGGAATAATGAATTGGTGGTTAAGTATTGTGTGATGGCCGGTATGCAACGTAACTTTAAAGAAGATGCTTCCGGTGCCGGTGGCGCCAATTTCAATCAAACTTATTACACCCGTGAGGAAGGAGCCAATCTTCTGAAAAATACTGTCGGCGAGTTGGGTATCAGATCATTAACTTTGTCGTCACGACCTGATTTTACATTGAATTCGAACAGTCCGCTGTTAAACGGCGCGGGTTTTGCCGACCCGGACCTGAGCGGATTTGATAATGTTTCGTATATCGGGGCTTTCGGTACGACAGACTGGACTTCACCCTGGTGTAATTTCGATCCTCAGAATACGGATTACTAGTCTTTTTCTTTTTCAACCATAAAATTTATGTCGCAGAATTCCACAGGCTATTAGTTTGTGGAATTTTTTTTGTCTGTATCTTTCCTGAAGATATATTTAGCAAAACTAAAAAGTTGCCTTTTCTTCAAATAATATGGATCCTGGTCATGCTGATAAGCTTCCCGCTCAAAAGAAATGTTCTCATAAGATTTCGCACCGAAAATGAATAATTTGACGATCCATTCCAGTAAGTAAAACAGATAAAAGAATATGTACAACAACTCTTTCATTTGTCGCCCGTGTATTTTCTCATGGCGTATGAGTTGCCGGGTGACGGGAATACCTTTTCTCACAAACAATATTCCGAAAAGATTTACCGCATCGAACCCACGTGGAGGCAATATGGAATTTATAACGATCCTCATGATCTCAAAAGATTTTAACATAACAGGTATGGAACGTCTTTGAATAAGTTTAGCTGATACCTATACTAATTTTATATTTATACGTTTAAGATACTAATTTAATACAAATGAATGAAAAATTACCACTATCTTCTCTTTGACCTGGACGGAACCCTTATCGATTCTTTCGAAGGGATTACCAGATCCGTGGCATACGCACTAAGTTTTTTCGATATTCACATTGAAGATACGAACATACTGAAACCTTTCATCGGGCCACCCCTGACGCATTCTTTTAAAGAATTTTATCATTTTAACGATGAAGAAATAAAAAAAGCAGTGTTTAAATACAGGGAACGGTATAATACAACCGGTGTATATGAAAATACACTTTACACCGGTATAAGGGAATTGCTGGAAGAGGCATCATCCAAAGGTTACCAGGTTATGCTGGCGACGTCCAAGCCCGTTGTTTTCGCGGAAAGAATCTTACAATATTTCAATCTTGACGGTTATTTTTCTTTTATAGGCGGTAGTCTTATGGACGGTTCCCGTGACGCCAAAGAAGAGGTCATCCGGCATGTTTTGACTGAAAACGATATCCGGGATAATTCCCGGGTACTTATGATAGGGGACAGGAAATATGATATTATCGGCGCCAAAAGTAACGGTATTGACTCCTTAGGTGTATTATATGGTTACGGACAATATGAAGAATTACATGATGCGGGCGCCGGTTTTATCGTAAAGGATGTTCCTGAACTGGCCTCTCTTTTAAGACTCGGTTGTACTACCGGACCTTTATCAATAAAAGAATCGTAAGCGAGGATTACTTCCGGAATTTTTTATAGGCATTCATGGTATTCAGTAAAAGACAAGCCATCGTCATCGGTCCCACACCACCGGGAACGGGCGTAATGTACGAAGTTTTCGGGGCTACCTCGTCAAATTTGACATCACCGGCAATCCGGTAACCTTTAGCTTGTTCCGGATCTTCTATCCGGTGGATCCCGATATCGATCACGACCGCATTTTTTTTCACATAATTGGCCGTAATCATTTCCGGTTGCCCGATCGCTACCAAAAGGATGTCAGCCTGGGAACAAACTTTTGCCAGATTTTTTGTTTTGCTGTGGCATACGGTAACCGTGGCGTTTCCTTCGGAAGAATTTTGTAAAAGTAAAAGGGCAAGCGGTTTTCCTACTATATTACTTCTTCCGACCACCACGCAATTTTTCCCTTCGGTTTCTATTCCGGCCCTTTTCAGGAGTTCCATCGTTCCGTATGGAGTGGCAGGCTTAAAAAGTCCTTCGCCTAATAATAATTTCCCATTGTTAACCGGGGTGAAACAATCGATATCTTTATCAGGATTAATACTCGCTAAAATGTTGTCTTTATTGATATGCTTCGGCAAGGGCAACTGAAGTATAAAACCATCTATTTCAGGATCCCGGTTAATAAATTCTATTGCTTCAATGATTTCACTTTCTTTAGCCGTTTCCGGAAATTGGTATACGGAAGGGATAAATCCCACTTCCCTGCAATTTTTTTCGATACTGCCGACATAAGTCTGGGAAGCCCCGTCTTCGCCAACGATCAGCGTTGCCAGGTGAGGCGCTTCTTTTCCCTCTGCCAGTAATTGCCTCACTTCACCGGCAATTTCTTCTTTGATATCGATCGCGATTTGTTTCCCGTCTATAAGGTTCATGATCCGTTATTTTAAGATTATCTTCTTCCAGGGCTCTTGATGGCGTGCATTAAATTCTTGGCTTTCCCGTTGTTGACCATTTTCATTACTTTCCGGGTATCTTCGAATTGTTTGACTAATTTGTTGACGTCCTGAATGTCCGTGCCGCTACCGACCGCTATTCTTTTTTTCCGGCTTCCGTTCAGGATTTCGGGATGACTTCTTTCCTGGGGTGTCATGGAACGGATAATCGCTTCGATGCCCTTGAAAGCATTATCGTCGATATCCATATCTTTCACCATTTTTCCCATTCCGGGTATCATTCCCATAAGGTCTTTGATATTACCCATTTTTTTGATTTGCTGGATCTGGCTGAGGAAGTCGTTAAAGTCGAACTGGTTTTTTGCCAGTTTTTTCTGCAGCTTGGCAGCCTCTTCCTCGTCGAACTGGGCCTGCGCTTTTTCAACGAAAGATCGGATATCTCCCATGCCGAGTATTCTTTCCGCAAGCCTGTCGGGATGAAATACATCCAGCGCATCCATTTTCTCGCCCGTACCGATGAATTTGATAGGTTTATCCACCACCGCCTTGATGGTAAGGGCAGCACCGCCACGGGTGTCGCCATCCATTTTGGTCAGGATAACACCGTCGAAATTTAATTTGTCGTTAAAAGCTTTGGCCGTATTTACGGCATCCTGTCCTGTCATGGCATCCACCACAAATAATATCTCATGCGGATTCACGGCATCCTTGATATTTCCGATTTCCTCCATCATTTCCTGGTCGATGGCCAGACGACCCGCCGTATCGATGATCACCACATTATGTCCCCATTCTTTGGCGTATTTGACGGCATCTTTGGCGATCTGGACCGGTTTTTTGGAATCGGGCACAGTAAATACTTCCACCCCGATCTGCTCTCCCAAAACTTTGAGCTGGTCGATAGCTGCCGGCCTGTAAACGTCGCCTGCCACCAATAAAGGTTTTTTCCCCCTTTTGGATTTGAGCAGAAGTGCCAGTTTCGCCGAATGGGTCGTTTTACCGGAACCCTGAAGTCCTGCCATTAATATGATGGACGGATTCGATTTAATATCGATATCCTCTGCCGTCCTTCCCATTAGGTTGATCAGTTCATCGTATGTGATCTTAACCATTAGCTGACTTGGGGAAACAGCTTTTAAAACATTCTGCCCGAGTGCTTTTTTCTTTATTTCATCAGTAAAGTCTTTGGCGATCTTGTAGCTTACATCCGCATCGAGAAGCGCTTTACGCACTTCTTTCATGGTTTCGGCAATATTGATTTCCGTGATATATCCCTGGCCTTTTATAATTTTAAAGGCTTTTTCCAATCTGTCGCTTAAACTCTCAAACATATCTCTTTCTCTGTATTTATGATTTGCTTAATTCATTATTGATTTTGTCCTGTATCAGCTTCGCGAAATCCGGGATGGACATACTTCCTTTATCCCCGCTGCCGTGTTCCCGTACCGATACTAGCCGTTCATTTTCTTCTTTTTCACCCACAATAAGCATGTAAGGTATTTTCTTGATTTCGGCATCGCGTATCTTCCTTCCGGTTTTTTCGTTCCTTTCGTCGATGGATACCCGTACATCTTCCGCTTCAAGTTGTTTTTTTACTTCGTTGGCGTAATCGATGAACTTTTCGCTGATAGGCAGGATGATGACCTGATCCGGAGTGAGCCACAACGGGAAATTGCCGGCTGTATGTTCCAGGAGAACAGCCACGAAACGTTCCATGGAACCGAAAGGAGCCCGGTGTATCATGATCGGCCTTCTTTTTTGCTGGTAAGCATCCACGTACTCCAGCTCGAATCTTTCGGGTAGATTGTAATCTACCTGTACCGTACCAAGTTGCCACTTTCTTCCTAAGGCATCCTTCACCATGAAATCCAGTTTGGGGCCGTAGAATGCGGCTTCCCCGATTTCCACCACGGTTTGAAGTCCTTTTTCAGCTGCGGCCTCAATAATGGCCTGTTCCGCCTTTTGCCAGTTTTCATCGCTGCCGATATATTTTTCTTTGTTGTTCGGATCCCTGAGAGAAACCTGCGCAGTATAATCTTTGAAATCCAAAGTTTTGAAAATATACAGGATAATATCGATCACTTTACAAAATTCTTCCTTCAGTTGCTCTGCGGTACAGAAAATATGTGCGTCATCCTGGGTAAAGCCCCTGACACGGGTCAAACCGTGAAGTTCGCCGCTTTGTTCATAACGGTATACGGTACCGAATTCAGCGATACGGATAGGAAGGTCACGGTAAGAGTGGGGTTTTGAAGCGAAGATTTCACAGTGATGTGGGCAGTTCATAGGTTTCAGGAAAAATTCCTCACCTTCCTGGGGAGTGGTGATCGGACGGAATGAGTCCGCTCCGTATTTCTGGTAATGACCGGAAGTTTTATAAAGATCCACATGGCCTATATGGGGCGTAATAACCTGTTGGTAACCGTATTCTTTCTGGACTTTCCGGAGAAAATTTTCCAGTCTTTCCCTGAGAGCTGCTCCTTTGGGTAACCAAATGGGTAATCCCGCTCCGACTTTCTGGGAAAAGAAGAACAGTTCCAGCTCTTTTCCTAATTTCCGGTGATCCCTTTTCTTGGCTTCTTCCAGTAATACCAGGTATTCATCAAGTTCTTTTTTCTTAGGGAAAGTGATCCCGTAAATACGGGTCAGCTGTTTCCGCTTTTCGTCGCCACGCCAGTAAGCTCCGGCGGTGTTGAGTAATTTTATGGCTTTAATGGAAGCCGTATCATATAAATGCGGTCCGCGGCATAAATCCGTAAACACGCCGCTGGTGTAAAAAGTGATGATCCCGTCTTCATCCAGGTCACGGATCAATTCCACTTTATATTCATCTCCTTTTTCAGTGAAATAATCCAACGCTTCCTGTTTGGTAACTTCCCTTCTTTCCAGACGCAATTTTTGTGCTGCCAGTTCGTGCATTTTAGCTTCTATCGCAGGAAAATCATCCGAAGAAATGGGATAATCCATAAAGTCTATATCGTAATAAAATCCGTTTTCAATACTGGGACCGATACCGAATTTTACACCCGGATAAAGTTCTTCGATCGCCGCTGCCATAAGATGGGCGGAAGTATGCCAGAAAACGGCTTTTCCTTCAGGATCGTTCCAGGTCAATAATTTAAGATGGGCATCATCATTTATTTTATAGTTAAGTTCCACCACGGTATCGTCGATTTGGGCCGCCAAAACATTCCGGGCTAGGCCTTCGCTTATGGAACGGGCAATTTCGTAAGGAGTGGTTCCTTTGGCATATTCTTTAACGGAACCGTCAGGTAAAGTAATTTTTATCATAATAACTCTTCAAATTTTTGAATCGGCAAAAGTAATAAAATTTAATGAATTTTGAAAGCTGTAAATGCTTATCCGGGTTTACAATTCCATAGATTAAACGCTAAATATTCAGAATAATTATAAAAGGGTCGGGAATCAGGAATGACCGGTGATTAAGATTTACTTATCAACATAATATCCATTAAAATTTTTCAAAATATAATTATAGATGGATAATTTTTTTAATATCTTTGCACAATTATGGATAAAATAAAAGAAACCATCGAAGCGGCCTGGGCAGACAGAGCCCTCCTGAATGAACCCGTAACTGTAAAAAGTATCAAGATGCTTATCGGGAAACTGGATTCGGGCGCTCTTCGGGTTTGTGATCCAAAGAACGGAAGCTGGGAGGTCAATGAATGGGTGAAAAAAGGAATCATTCTCTATTTTCTTATTTCAGAACATAGGAAGACTGAGATAGGTCCTTTCGAATATTATGATAAAATACCCGTAAAAAAAGATTATGATAAGTTAAAAGTCCGTGTAGTTCCGCCGGGAGTGGCCCGTTACGGTTCTTACCTGGCTCCGGGAGTAGTGCTGATGCCTTCGTATGTCAATATCGGAGCTTACGTGGACGAGGGGACTATGGTAGATACGTGGGCAACCGTGGGGTCATGCGCGCAAATCGGGAAGGGAGTGCATCTTAGCGGCGGCGTCGGTATAGGAGGAGTACTGGAACCTTTGCAGGCAAATCCTGTCATTATTGAGGATCATTGTTTTATAGGCTCCAGATGTATTGTAGTGGAAGGAATCAGGGTGAAAAAAGGAGCCGTACTGGGAGCTAATGTGGTACTTACGCAGTCTACTAAAATTATCGATGTTACGGGAAAAGAACCTATGGAACTTAAAGGCGAAGTACCGGAAAATTCGGTGGTCATCCCGGGTAGTTATCCTAAAGAATTTCCCGCCGGGAATTTTCATGTTCCCTGTGCCATGATTATCGGGAAAAGAAAAGCCAGTACCGATATGAAAACAAGTTTAAATGAGGCGTTAAGGGACTTTAATATCTCGGTATGAGCGGGAACATTTCATCTTTTGTTGCGTCTTCCGTTAAAATGAATCATATTGATCAACGAAACCAAATTAAGAATATCATGAAAAAAGTCGTTTTTTTATTTTTAACCCTATCATGTATCGTAGGTGTATCCGCCCAAGTATCCAAAAATATCCAACCGGATCCACGGGTTGTGGAAGTATTCGGACAAGAAACCGTGAACTCCTGGATACAGAATCATCCTGACAGTATTGCTTATTATAATTTTATCGTGAATGGCTCCTACAATATTACTGATTTCCCGGAAGAAAAGATGCACGCCTTCGATAATTTCCAGGAATTTACTTTATTGCCTGAGTTCTCAGGAGCCAAAACCGATTATTCGGAAGCCGGACTGAAAAATATAAACGTCCTTAAATACGACTATGACAGGGATGAATTGCAAATGGTGTTTTATCGTTTAAAAGGTACCAAAAAAGTGATAGGTTTCTACTCGGAAAATCATCTTCGTTCCTTATGGAATGAAAAATCCGGCAATAAATAAAATATGTTATTCATAATGAGAATAGTATGAAAAAAATGAGATGGATTATCTTAACGTTATGTACAGTTTTGAGCCTGCAAATCGGCAAGGCTCAAAACTGTCAGCCCTTTAGTCTGGACCTTAAAACTTCCATTCCCGTTTCCATTACTGAAACGGATAGTTTTATTTACTGGAATGTCTGCAAAGGGCAAACCCT